>NZ_KB902814.1:0-41001 GCF_000379585.1 Bradyrhizobium sp. WSM2793
TGTCCCCACCCGCCGCGCAATCTCGCGGGTCGGCATCCCGGCCGACTTCAATCTGATCACATCGCGCACATGGCGCATCGCAAACCTCTCCGTCGGCATCCAGGTCCCCCTTCGCAAAGCCGAAAGGCGGACCGTATCGGACCCAGAAGAGGCCTCGTCACCCCGGGCGACATCATCCCGGAATGGTGGGCGAGATCATCTCGGAATGGCGGGCGAGATCAAATCGGAACGGTGGGCGAGATCATTCCGGAATGGTGGGCGACATCGAGCGGAATCAGCACCGATAACCGTTCCTGCGACGGCACCGGCCAGCGCGGAGATTGCGTAAAGCGCCAAATCCGAGGACGGAAATTGGCCGGTGAAAAGAGCTCCGAGGAAGCCGACTGTGGAATTAGCCAGGATAAAAGGGGATGATAGCGCGGCGGTCTGCTTAGGTGATGCCCAATTCAGTGCGACGAGCGTCGGGGCCAGGAACACTCCGCCGCCCACGCCGGTCAGGCCGGAAGCCAGGCCGAGGACCGCGCCAATGGCCATGCTTGCCCGGAGCGGAGTTTCGCAAATGCGATCGGCAGCTCGTCCGCGCCGCATGATCATCACGGCGCTCGCCAGAAGAAGAGCGATTCCGGTCAGTGTTTTGTAAATGTGTTCCTCGAGCACAATCAAGCCACCGGCAAGCGCCGTTGGCATCGATGAAAGCAGAAGCGGACGCAAGATTATCCAGTCTACGACTTTGTTGCGGTTGAAGAGCCACGTAGAATAAGTCGCCACAACAATGTTGAGAGCAAGCGCCGTCGGGCGCATCTCTGTCGATGGCATACCAGAAAAAGCCATTAGCGACAGGAATGCGGTGCCACCCGCTTGGCCGACGGTCGCATAGAACAGTGAGGTGATCGCGAAGAGCAGAGAAACCATACTTCCGATCTTGGCGAAGTTCTTCGCCTTGGTTGCACCAACGGCATCATGATCCGAGCGTGAGGTGCCGGCGCAATTGTCGCTCCTCCAGGGGGCGGATTCCGAGCGCTAAGTCGGGGATCCGCGCGGCCGGAGGTACGGTCGGTTCAAGTTCCTTGACGATTGCCATGTGTCACCGTCCTCCTCAATTGCCAAGGTTGGTACTTGACTGGGCTGCGAGAGGCCTGCGCTAGGGACGCCGACGGCTAGGAGTCCAAGACAGACTCGAGGCTGCCGCCGAGGGGAGCTCCACCTTTCTTCGGCTAAGTCAACTCGTGCCGCGGCTCGCGCAAATGGCCCTGTCGCGTTTCCTTCCGATGTCATGATTGCTTCAATGCACTTACAGCGGAAACAAGCCGTCCGCCTTACAAGCCCTTGTTCCGACGTTTGATTTTCGCGAAATCAACAGTTGGTACGACACTTGCTGATCTGCTCCGGGGTCCTCTCCCTTCTGGAGATGCGCATGCAAAGTGTCCTCTGCATCAAGCAGGTCTCGCGATTGCGAGTATCTCCCGTGGCGCCTTTGACGTGGCCATTTTCTGCCCGTTCGATTCATTTGCGCCGGACCTGCCTGACGGACCCGCTGAAACGCCGGGCAATCGTGCGAGGAGTATGGCTTCTCCCTCGCATGTTCCGTGTTGCTCATCGATCGCGTTCACGACGCCGTCATAGGGCGGAGGATCAGCCAACGGTTAGCGATGGCAATTCGCAGGATTTGGAAGAAAAATGACGCTCCTGATGACGTCCTCGTCGGCAAGCAGGGAATCGATACCGACAACGCGCAGGTCGAGTCCGGCACCGCCAAGCGCATCGGCGTGCTCTGCCTTACCTGGATCGCGGAGTTCAGTGCCCAGGATCTCCTCGTGCTCGGCCTTGAGACAAAGCGGAGCGTCGTTCGGACAGGACCCCGTGTTCTCGCCATCCAATCTGAACAGAGCCGAGCCTGCAGCCGCTGGTGCTGTTTGGTTCGCTTCGGCAGCTGAGTCGCCAGGCCCCCGGACCTTCTATCACTGCCGGCATCAACAAGGCGGTTCAGCGTCGATGGCACAGACCATCAACACGGATGAGGGCGCGGTAATCCCGATTTGGCCATCCCAAGCTGGACCGATCACTTTGTATGTGCAGCGGAGCTTCGATTGCGGCGTGCCGTTCAGCCTCAGATCAGGGATGGTGGCGGCATCTCGGCTGTTTGATGGGACGATCATGCCGGCGCAGCCAGGCAGGCCATTCGGGAATGCGTCCGACGCAGCGTGCGAGCGCTCAGACTTCACGAAGAACAAACCCAAGAGTTCAGGTCATGGAATGGAATTTGGCTCCGCCTGAATCAAGCGTAATTGAACACAGTGACAGGGAGCTCGATCGGCGTTCTGAGGCACCCATCATGGATCTTTTTAGCTTCACCGAATGCGCGAACCAGACGCATTCGCTCAGAGCGCTGTTCGAGCTCCTTGTAAGCTGTGCCACCGAAGAAGGGTTCAGTGAAGTCGCTTACGGCGCTCTCAATTTCGTCGAGCCACTTCGGCTGGCGGAGTATCCACCTCCGACCGTGGCTGTGAAGTGGCCGCCAGACTGGTGCGACCGATACTTCAACCGCAAGTACCATGCTATTGATCCGGTGGTGCGGCGGACGCCGATGCATACGCGGCCGTTTTTGTGGGATCAACTCGCCGACCGCCATCAACTTCAACCAGACGAGAGACGCGTACTGGAAGAGGCCAGAGAGGCGGGCCTGAAGCATGGTATGAGCGTGCCATTGTTCGGCCCGTTGGGTCGGGTATCTGTGGTGTCGTTTGCATCTCCATCCGACGATGCTGATCCTCAGGCCCGCATGCGTCATCTTAACGCGCTGGCCTGCCTCTTTCACACCGCCTCTGGCGAGATCGCTCGTCCCTCTAATAATGATTGCGACCGAAAAGTTGCACTATCGCAGCGGGAGATCAGTTGCCTGCGGTGGGTGTCCGAGGGGAAATCGTCATGGGAAATTGGGAAGATCCTACGAATCAGCGAGAATACAGTCAATTTTCATATTAAGAATGCGATGCGAAAGCTGGACGCGACCAGCCGGATTCAAGCGGTCGTTACGGCTATTCGCCTCGATGTTCTTTGAATTCATCAGTCGAATGGGACGAGCACCAACTGCCAAATTTTTGTTTCCAGCTTCTGCCAAGTTCAGCATGGCACTTTTGGCCAAATCGCAGATACAAGGGTCATCGAGACAAGCGATCTCAAACCTCACGCGGCCTGAGGTTGTGGAGCTCCATTACCATCGACGACCTATCGCATCGACCGACCTGGTGCGCCAGCGTTGGAGTCAGGCGGCGTCGTTCCATCCAGCCGGTGATCCAGGCTTAGACGAGCTCGGGCCTGGTGCTTCGGAACTGCGGCAGGGATGTCGCGGGGGAGAGGGGCGTCTGAAGAAGAGCCCCGACCGTGGTCAGGGCCCCCCGATTCACGCAGGCGCGTGGAGATCAATATTTGGGAAACGTCTGGCCGAGCTTGTAATTGAGCCGTGCCGTGATGAGATCGACGTCCTGGTGGACGCGATCGGCGCCAACGGCCGCTGGGAAGCTTACGTTGCTGCGCTGCATGAACAAGTGGGTATACTCGACGCCAGCTGACCAGTTCGGCGTGAGGCTGACTTCGGCACCGGCGCCCAGCGCGCCACCCCAACGCACATCATTGTTTTTGGCAATCTCGGTGCCAGTAGCCACCGAGTTGACGTGATAGGTGTTGCTGGTCACGGCAGCACCGCCCTTGCCATAAAGCAGCACGGCATTGAACGCGTAGCCGATATGGCCGGTGAGCAGACCGAACGCATCTGTCTTGGTGGCAATGGTGTCTGCTGGGAAGGCGGCGCTGACGTTGGAGCCGCTGAAGTCGGCCCAGTTGCCCTGGCCTTCGATCCCGTAGACCATGTTGAAGATGTGCCAGCGATAGCCAATCTGGCCGCCGATGGTCCCGCCACTCGAATTATGGCAACCCTCGGGAGTGACGCCATTGAAATCCCAGCAATTGCGGCTCGTTCCCCAGCCGCCATTCACGCCGATATAGTAGCCGGACCAATCGATAAGCGGGGCTGCGACCGGCAGCGGTGGCGCCTTGACCTTGACGGGCTGCGCGGCGAAGTCCGCGCCGAATGCGGGAGCGGCCGCACTGAGTGCGCCGATGCTTGCGGTCAGAATAAGAAAATTCTTCATTTGAGTGTCGTTCCTTTCGGTGCTCCCCGGCGCCGTGCGTTTAACAATATGATCCCGAATTGCTGTAACTGTGGCACAACATGTCTTCGAAAGAAATGAGGTCAATCGCACGCTGCGTCAGATTGTTGAGCGCGCAACTTGCCATGCGCTGTCTCGACCGAAATGCTGCGGCCGGACAGTGGTCGCTTCGCGCAGATCCTTCTTTGAATACGATCCGTTCATGATGGCCTGTGATGCGACGCAATGCTGGCAGGCGTTTGCCTCCTTCTGTCGCTAACGAGTGCCAAAACGAGGCGCGCCAACACGCTCCATGCATGCTCTCTGTTCAGGCAGTTCGGCAAATGAAGACCGCTGATCGAGCACACGTCTCGGGCGCTCAAGCTCGTTCTTCCCGCAGGACGGTCGCGCTGGCACTTGCGGGCGTGAGCGATGCCGGTGATGATCGATCACAGGCCTCGATCGCTTTGGCTCCGGACCGATTGCAAGTGTAGCACAACGTTCCTCGATCCCTACCGATCGAGGGACGTCAGGAAGCCGATGCGGCTGCGCTCGACGAGGCTCTTGCTTGAAGTTGCGCAAGCTCGTGCCGAGCCAAAGGTCAGGAGAGCAAACGGCATGCCTTTTCCTGGCGCCAGCGAATATTAGCGCGGCGGTCCCCGTCTCGTCGCCGATTTGCTCTGGGTTCCAGCTTACTGGTCTCGGGTCACCAGAAGAGCTGCACAGGCAACAGTCGTCGCGAACGTGCTCGTCTTCAGCGGGGCTGAACATGAGCGGAGGAAGGTCAGCTCGACCACGTTCTGACCCGGTTCTTTTCCCTGCCGCATCCCAAGAGCCTTAACGAAGCCAAACCGATCTGACAGTAGAGGTGCAAGCGTCTTATTGCTCGGTCGACGGCGCCAGTTCAGCGCGCAAATTGCGTATCGCCTCGTTTGCCAGATTCAAAGTATTTCGTTCGCCGTTCCTTATCGAACACTCAAGGAAAGTTCGCAACCGGCTATGAAGGACGGTCTTGAGATTATGCGCCAGCAACGGATCCTTCTCGACAAAGCGCCAGGCCTTATCAAATGCGACGCTCACGATAGCATCTGGCACCTGCACTTGCTTGGATAAGAACTGATCCATCTCAACACTCCACGACGTCCTGATACAAGGAAGTACCTTGGCAAAAGCTAACCCGAGAGTCTGTGGCTTGTCCCAGCAAGTAAGACATCAGGGCCGCAGCCCGCTCGGGTATCGAGCTGCTCTCGGTGCTGCAATGAAGTTTATAGATGTTTGTTGAAGCTCCGATGACCGAACGTCGTATTGCCAGGCGCAATTCGAAAATTTTGAAACGGTTGAAACGAGCACGCGTTGTTCGCGCGCTTCGTTGCCGCAGTGCTCTTGTTGCTTGGCATCGGTCAATAGTTTTGCCTCTTCTTCCTGCAATCGGAAGATCGGCGCCATGCCAATCACGACTAAAGCTGAACATGATGAAAATGGACCGTTCCTCTCCTTTCGCAGTCTCAAGCTAAGATGCGTTCTAATCGCAACTGCTTGTCATGTCGTTTTTGGAATAGTGTGGCGTTTTCCGAACGCTGCTTGTTTGCTTTCTGACATGTGTCCGCGGCCCGTCGTCCTGTTGCTCGACCCTTCGCGTGGCCTCTTGCCCTCGGTGCGATTTTTGCTCCAGGTGAGTCGCACTAGAGAAGGGAGCGAGATGCCGCGGCAATTGCGATGCTCTCCTACCGAATTCGCTGTCGTCCGGCAAAGGAATGTGGGTGCCATTCGTCGTGCGTTTGTAGGAGACAATGCCGCAACGAGGGCCGAACGCATGGAGGGATCACAAGCGGCGATAGCCGCGCGATGTCTCGCACGCATGTGTTGGGGCGCTTCCCCGCTATCAGCCCTTGGAGTTGGCCGCAGGCGTTTAAGACACCATAGCTATCAGGTACTCGAAGAGCAGCAAGGTCTAGCTGGATCGAATGTAACTGTGTCATCTCCGGCGCGAGGTGGTTTAATAGGGCGAGCCTGCTTTCGAGCGTGGTGGCGAACAGTTGCGATATGGAAAAGCCAGCGGAACCGGCGCGCTTACGGACGGTGAACCCATAAACGCCAAGCCGTCGATCCCTGGTGCGCTCGGGCGTAGCAGTCAGCCCAGCGATAAACGCTCGATAAGCGCGCCATCAACCGCAGAAAAAACCAAATCAAAGCTCAGTCCGCTGCTGCACGTGACAGAATTAGTTTGGCGATCTTCATTTGGTTGGCGGGAGTTCGCAGCACTTCCGGTAATGCCGCCACGGCCTGATCGAGAAGGCGTCCCAAAACCTG
Source organism: Bradyrhizobium sp. WSM2793 (assembly GCF_000379585.1). Classification (NCBI taxonomy): domain Bacteria; kingdom Pseudomonadati; phylum Pseudomonadota; class Alphaproteobacteria; order Hyphomicrobiales; family Nitrobacteraceae; genus Bradyrhizobium; species Bradyrhizobium sp. WSM2793. The sequence goes on from NZ_KB902814.1 coordinate 6,456, forward strand.
AAGGTCTTCTGGGTGGTAAACGCCACGGTCCCGCGACAGTCGCGCTGTTCGTCGGTCGCCGGCGCGGCCCCCGGTTCTCGTATCGCCGAGCTGACCGAGCTCCAGTTCCGTCGTAATCATTTGGTTTGTGAGTGCGTTTAGCAGTCGGATCGCTTCGAGCTCGTTACCTTCTTCGCGTATAAGCGCGGCCACGATGTCGAGTTGCAGGTCGATGCGATCCTCGAGGTCTTGTCTGCGTGAATTGGAAGGGTCAAGTTCCACGGTGTTGCTCCAAAGTAGTTAAATGCAGGGCAGCAGGCTGAGTAACGGTTGTGTCGTGCTTCCCCGTTCGCGACACGGCAGACGCGGCGCTACAACGAGTGGCTGCTAGCCAGGTGCGCACGCATGGTCGCCGAAGGGAGAGGGTGGCAGGCACGTGCCGCGCCGCCGCGAACAGCGTTGTAGATGGCCCGTCATTTGATGGGACCGTCGAGCCGGTCCAGCGCGTCGGGCAGTGGCAGTGACTCCAGCCAGCGGGGACACCGCTGATGATGGCAAGTCGAGAAGCGCCGCCCGAACTGCTGCGGGATTGCTTGCCGCCTGACATAGCGATCCAGACGTAACCGGAGGGCTCGCCAGGCAGAATGCCATACAGAGCGCTTGGCGCTGGACGAAGCTGTTGCTGAAGATGCGCCGTTAGCTGGTCCAGACCGGTCTCCTCATCGTGCCGGACAATGATGTCCCAGTCCATGCCAGGCAACCTAGAAGTAACATCCGCTATATATGTCTGCGGGTTCTCTCTGCATTCGTTGACAGGCGATCCCTGGCACGCTGAGGGTGCGGATGGGCTCCTGGAAGCTGCGCGCGCTAAGATACAAGACCGGCAGATCGCGCACGTCCACCACTCGTTCCAATGGTGATGTAAGGATTCCTGACAAGGCATAAGCGCGCCGGGATATGGTCGAAGAGCGCCGGCGCATAGAATGAGATGAGGTAACGTCAGTCTGTAGGAAGTGGGTGTGGGCGCCGCCCGCCGACGAAGACTGAGGACGCGAGCGGAGTGAGAATCCACGATCACACGACGTACGGGGGGTGGGCAGTAAGATCGCGAGGCTGGTCTCATCACGCGGATCGACATCGGTGCCTCGTCCTGGTCGGAGGATATGTGTCTTGCACTTAGCGTAGTCAGATAGCTGACCGCACTGCTTTGCTTGAAGGGCGCGACAGCGGCGGATTGTCGACGCTGCCCGCTTGGTCAGGGCCAAAAGTCCAGCCCGCACCGGTGTAGAGGGCAGTTCGCCTGCTCGAATTCTATGCAGCGCACGCATTTACCTTGGCCAAGCAGTGTGCGTGAGAGCCGATCTTCTTAAAGGGCCTTACTATGATGGCAACGGGGGAGGCGACAACGCGATAGATTGCGCGCCAGGCGTTGCGGCTGGCCATCCGACCGCATCTGCGCCGCACGTGCGTCGATTTCAAAGATTGAGGGCTGTCGTTGGGGATGCAGCCACGAGAAGCTTGAATTGGCCTGCGACTATGCTGAAGGCAAAAAGGATCCATTGTGACACGACATTCGTGAAATGTGCTTTCCGGAAACCGGCGATCGACTTATGGGTATTTGGCTGAAATTGGTAAAATCGAAAGTGTTGATGGGATGCATCCAGTTCGTGAATAGCGCACGTGAGTCATCTCATCGCCTACATCAAAAGCGGGGTAATTAGTTTTTTCCCGCGCGTCTTGGTTCAGTGAGCTTCAGGGCTTTCAGGCGAGCCTGCTGATTCGTTGATGACCGGACATGATTGAGAAGACAAAAAGTCGCAGCGGTGACCCTTGGCGAATACCTTCAACTCCGGATGTCACGAAGTTCCCACAAAAAAACCTCGATCGCCGCAAGCCGAAGAGTAGGCGATGGAATCTCGACGGCGACTATCCACCAGCTCCGGCCTCCGCCAGATGCAGGATGACCCTGAACAATCGCGGGCCTTCGTTGAAAAGGCCCGCGAGATCGAAGCCGACGAAGTGCGTTCGGGTGCGGATGAGTTGATGAAGCGCTTGGCAAAGACTGCCTAAGCCAAAAGCTCCCTTCCAAATAGGAGCGTCAGGCGGTCAAAGGCAAACGACAACCAAAATCGCAACCAGTTTCGGATACAACCTCAGTGCACCCGTCTACTTGCCAAGTGTATGATTCCCCAATGTAGAGATTATCCGCCAAAGCTATCGAGAATTTCAGTTTTGATTGCGGTTGCGGTGTACAGGGAAATCTCCAGCGGAAGGTTTCCGAATGCAAGCTGGCAAAGCAAGTAGTTGGCACCTGCCTCTTCCATCTGGTTAAGAAGGAGCTGTCGGACGGAAGCTGGCGTTCCGACGACGCACAATTCGCTCTCAAGTGCTGCATCGAAGGTCAGCGGAAGGGCGGGCGGTGTCGGAATGGCATTCAGCTCGTAAAGAAACTTAAAGCTCTCTAGCCATCGTCGATACGCAGTTTCGGCCGCCGCATGAGCGTCCTGGTCAGACTTCGCAATCACGACCATGCGGGTCAACCCGAGAAATGGCTCGCGGCCGTGTGTGGTTGTATTGTGGGCTCGATGGGAGCGGTAGGCATCCGTAACCTTCCGGACAACAGAGGCGGGGCCTATGCACGCCAGATTGGCGCCATTTGCAGCGGCCCACTGAGCCGACTCGGCCCGATTGCTCGCGATCCAGGTCGGCGGATATGGACGTTGATGAGGCCTCAAGGTCAAGGGTATTTCGCTCAGCTCAAAGTGGTGTCCCTGATAAGATAGCGTATGTCCCTTCAGCGCAATATCCAGGATTTCGTTGGCTTCCGTATAACGGCTTGGTGCGGCGTCTGCACTGAGGCCGAAAAAGCTCCATTCAATCGGCTGGGAGCCGCGGCCTATCCCGAGCTCGAGCCTGCCGCCGCTCAATTGGTCAAGCATGCAGATCTCTTCGAATGCGCGCAATGGATGATAAAGGTTGAGCAACAGGACGAGCGGACCGAAGCGTAATCGCCGGGTGCGCTGCGCGACGCTTGAAAGAAACAGGTTCGGCGAGGGCCCTCTGCCATGAGGTGTGCAGTGGTGTTCGGCCAGGTGATAAGCGTAGAAGCCGAGGGAATCGCAGACCTCCGCCAGCTTGAGACGATCTTCATATTGTCGTGCGGCATCTCGGCCGTCGTCATCCAAATGGTCGAAAATGCCGCACGTTAGTCTTGACGGAAGGCGACTCTTCACTCGATCAATCTCCGATTAGGGCTAGGTGGCAAGTCTTGGTTGCTTCATGCCGTCGCGCTCAAAGAGGTCTCATTCGTCCTTTGACCGCTTATGGCGTTCTCTGGGTGCGTGGATCTGAGCTTGCAAGATGTGATCGGGTCACGAGAATGCGCAGGGGCCGTTACTGTGATCGAAGTTGGCGAAGCGCCTCCACACCGAGCATGTGCTCGACCAGAAGCATCATTAGCTTCGCGTTCTCCTCTTCCTGCGCATTCGACCGCTTGGCTGCAGAAACGTCCATGCCGCCAAACCTGGCACAATTGTAGATGGCCGCTTCAGAAATGCTGTGCCTGCCTGCCAGCCAGATCAGCTCGGTACGGCTACTATTTGTCGATCGTCAGACGTAACGCCTCTTTCAGGTCGACATCGGGTAGCTCTGCGAGCGCTGCAGCGAACGCGAGAAACGCTCCAAAAGCTGCAAGTATAAGAGAGCTTGCGAGTATCGCTGCTCCAACGTCATGAGGGCGTCTCATCATCCGTGTCACTTTGAGTTGGGGGGCGGCTTTGATGCCAATCAGTTCTGCTCGACAGTTTCAACACGGCCGTCGCGCCAGCGGTAAACCAGAAAACCAGGAGCCGCGTTGTCTCCCTTTGTATCGAACCGGACTGGGCCAATCACGGTATCGATCGGCCGTGAACGAAGTGCACTGGCGACGCGCGCAGCATTAAAGGAGCCGGTCCGGTTCACCGCTTCTGCCCATGCTTGCACGGCTGCATAGGCGTAAAGCGTGTAGCCTTCAGCGGACAGGTTGGAAGCTTGGAGTCCGGCTACCACGCCGGCCGCATTGGCATTCCTGGCGGGGTCCGGCATGAAGGTAAACAATGTGTCATTCCCAGCGCTGCTGGTAATGGCCCAGAATTCAGAGGTCATCAACGGATCGTTCGCCATGACGATGAGTCCCGCTCCTGCTTCTGATGCCTGGCGTGCAAACAATCCGATTTCGGTATGATAGCCGCCGATATAGGCAAGGCGCACCCGATCCTTCTTCATTCTTGAGACCAGCGCCCTGTAATCCTTTTCACCGGCTACATAGCTTTGCCGAATGACTTGTTCACCGAATCTCTGAAGCTCTGCCTCAACCACGTCGGCAATACCTTTGCCTGCGGTGCTCTTGTCGTCGAGCACCGCGATCTTGTGGTTAGGATAGTTCCTGTGAATGTACTCAGCGGCAACGGTGCCCTGTTGGTCGTCGCGGCCGCAGATCCGAAAGACAGTCTCGAGACCGCGTTCTGTTAGCCGAGGATTGGACGAGCCAGGTGACAGCTGAACGATGCCTGCTTCGGCGTAGATGTCGGAGGCCGGGATCGACGAAGAGGAACAAAAATGGCCAACGACCATCCGAACCCGCTCTGTTGTGAGCTTATTCGCGACTGCGACAGCTTGCTTCGGGTCGCAGACGTCGTCGGCGACACTCAATGTCACCTTGGTATCGGGAAGTAGGCCCGAAGCGTTCAATGCCTCGACCGCCGCAGCCGCACCAACGCGCATTTGCGCGCCGAACGCAGCGCTGCTTCCGCTCATTGGGCCAGCCACGGCAATATTGACCTCGGAGCCGCGCGCAGCCGAGGCGAGGGCGCAGAAGAGAAGCGCTGCACTCGCAGCAGAAGCGTAAGGCCCTTTTAACATTGTAGAGCTCCCAATGCTCACCTGAAGTGAACCGCCAGCAGCTGTGATCAGACGTGCCTGCAGGTACGAAGCCGCCTGATAAGCGAAGCGTGCGTTAAGTCGGCCAAATCCGACCACGGTAGAGCCTACAATGTGACGTTACGTGCGGTTCAAGCCCCTTCTGAAGGGAGCGTCGATCAATGCGTCAGGGAGCGCGGATCGGCGAGGCCATGACGACCTGCCGGTGACCGTAAAACTGTCGACCCGCATCAGAGCCGCCGATCAACCACGCGTCATCGCCTTTTCAGCTGCCAAGGCCGATCGGCAATCCTGTGCGGAGCCAGCCATGAGGACGTCAGTACGGCTGATCCTCCAACCCGCCAAGGGCGAGATCGAGATATTGCATGAGGCAGGGATCCCAACCAGCCAGACTACGGGGGGCGCTTAATCGTGCAAGTACCTTCAGGATCATCGAAACGCGTGAATCGGCCCCGGCGATTTCGCTGATCAGCAAGCGTGCTGCAGCTGCGACGGCCTTTGCCCGCTCGCCGCAAGGGTGCTCGCCTCTATCCATACAATCACGCAGGTCGTCGCGGATCCGCCGCCACCGCTCCTCGCGATCTGCAGCTAACTTGCAGGTGCATCGGGACGACTGACTACGCGTCTCGACCCGCGACATCGCATTCAGGGTGGCAGGCAGCTCATCCACACTAACCTGGCTCGAGCTGTCGATGGTCATGTTGCGCAAACGGTCGCGCAACAGAGTTGCTCGAGCGACTTGAAGTTCTATCCGCTCTAGATGTTTGCGCAGCAGGTCGATGAGTGAGGTCGAGCCCTCCATAGCTTTACGGATCTCGACAAGGGAGAAGCCAAGCTCACGTAGCGCGCGAATCTGGTGAACCCGCTGCACGCTTTCGCGGTCGTACATCCGGTGGCCGCCGTCAGTACGCTCTGAGGCTGCTAGGAGCCCCGTGTGTTCATAATGATGCAGCGTGCGTACCGTTACTCCGGTCGCCTCTGCAAGTTCGCCAATGCGCCATCGACGTCTTCGTGGTGTAGCTTTGCTCATGTTGTTCAATTTCAAAGCCTACAACCTGACGTCACGTATGATTCAAGCTATTTCAAAGCTCTAGCTGGATCGTCTTCCATTCCAGCGCGAGAATGGTGACTATCCTCAGAATGGCGGGGGATCAACCCTGAGAGGAAATGGTGATCAACAAGTTCGTCAGGCATGCCACTTGAGCCTCGCCAGCCGCTGTACGCTCCAGGATGAGTTTGGCGATTGCTGTGCGATTTTCCGGATTTCGCATCGATGGGGGTAGCGCGGTGACCGCGCCATCATAAAGGCGTCCCAGGACGGAAAGCTCTTCCGGATCGAACACCCTGCTGCATTGCTCCAACGTTCAGCTCCTTGTTTGTCATTGCGTCAGGGCAGCGCACGTCGTCAAGACGTTTGGCTGCGGTAGGGCCAAAAGAAGTCAGACCCGCGGCGCAGAGCGACGAAGATGCGATGTACTCCAGAGTGATGCGACAGGGCAACACGCGTGCGAGATGCTTGCCTCGACAGCGCAAGAGATCGTGGTCATATGCATGATCGATGACCATCACGCTCGCTGTGCGGTGGTACTTATCCGAACAAGCCGAATCGTCTCCGCTCATCGGGAGGCCCTACTGATTCGGAGAGTTGACGACAGCCCGTCCCGATCCTGCTGTATCGAGGCGGGTGCCCCCGGCGGCCGGGGTTGCAGCGTAAAGGCCTGGCTTGGCAGCGAACGTGTCGCTCCTGTCTCTAAAACCAGGCCAACAGTCTGAGCCGCCGCTCGCACGTCGAGCCTAATGCCAACATGGAAAGAGCTACACAACGTCGTCATGATAGCCGTCCGCTGCGAGGGTCGTTATCCAGCGACAATGAGCTCGAGCGAGGCGAGCCCGAGGCGTTTAGACATGCGTTGGGATATGAGATTCGCAGACTTTGCGAACGTCCTTACGACAACGGTGAGACAGATCGTGCCAAATCTCCGGCAGTATCCGCTCGTTCCGAAGTGATGATGGAGGGCTCTTGTGCAGTTGCTATGCGGGTAGCCTCCTGCAACAATATCTCTCGCATCCAGAGGCTTTCCGGGTCGCTGTTGTGAAGCACGGGCCATTGGACCGCCTCAGTGAAGGCAGGGAAGGGCTGCGGAAGCTCGGCAATCCGAAGGTGCATCGTTTTTTGGAAGTGCTTTACGAGCCCTAATGGCATCGTCCCTATGCGGTTCGTGCCTACCAGCAGGGGCGGGATCATGCTGAAGCTGTGCACGAGAATGTCGATGCGCCGATTGAGGCCGAGATCGAGTAAAAAGGATTCCTCGACCGGCCTCTTGCATGCACCTCCGAGCTTAACCGCAACGTGGCCCATCGACATATACCGATCAAATGTAAGCCGTCGTAGTAGTTGGCTGTTCGTGCAGCAGCCTACGCAGACGAGTCTCTCCTCGAATAGGGCCGCCCTGGGGTGCGCGCTGGACATGAATAATTCCGGCAGGATAACAAAATCGACTTCGCCGCGGCGGAGAAGCTCATCGTGCTCATCGATGAGCGCCACCAGTTCGAAGCTGACGGCGGGTGCCTCTCGCGCGACGCGCTCCACGACATTTCGGAAGAATACGACTGTTATAAAATCAGAAAGGGCGATCCTGAATCGCCGATTCGATCGAGCTGGGTCGAACTCCTCCCGCGCGATAATTGAGAGATCAATATGCATTAGAGCCTCGCGCACAGGAGCTGCGAGTCCTTCCGCGCGTGCCGTCGGGACAAGTTCCCGCCCCTTCATCCCAAACAGCTCATCACGGAAATAGGAGCGCAGCCGGGCAACGGCTGCGCTCATGGCCGGCTGACTGAGGTTAATCTTGCGTGCCGCTGCAGTGAGGTTGCGCTCAGTCATGAGAGCATCCAGCGCGACGAGAAGATTTAGATCCAGACCTTTGAAACGCATGTCTTCTTATCCGGCACAAATGTCTTGCGGCGCATACAACGAGCGGCGACGGCTGCGTCTGAAGCGGTCCTATCGGCTCGCCCGCATGGACATCGGTTCCATCGTGCGATCGCGTAAAGACGCTCGCGAAACTGAGAGCAAGCCGGTCGGCCGATCAGCAGCGGCCGGAAACCGTCAGGAGTCCCGAAGCTGATCGGTTCGCCGCTTCCCGCGAGCCACGCAACTGGACCCGGTCAGTTGGTTAATGCCAGATCAACCCCAGTGTCCGGCCAGCGCCGTGAGTTCGCCAAAGCGCCCCGTCGACGGCCGCGTAGTCGCGGTAGCTAACCTACAACCTGACGCAGTGTGCGGTTCAAGCGATTTTATCGGGCAAGCTAAACATTATTGTACCGGAGGAGGCATGTTCTGCCGCGATAGAGCCGGCGTCACCGGTTTGCAGTGCAAGCGCATCAAACCACGCCTGCGAGGTCACCACCCTCAGCCCTCGGCAAGTTCGCAATCGATCGCCGCCTCGCGACGTTCTCTGGCAGCTTCGCCCCAGAGACGTTGAAGAGACGAAAGGGGCCGAGCGCGTCGAAGGATTTATAGCGTATTTGAAGCGTTTCGAGCGCGGCTTACGATGAGCCTAGCAGCGCCTGCGAGTTGGAGGCTTCTGATGCCCAGATGCCATGTTGGATGCCTCTTCAAGCAATATCCGCCGCATCCAAATGCTCGCCGGGTCGGTATTGTGGAACGCAGGCCACTGCACAGCTTCAGTGAATGTGGGCAGGGGGAGCGGTGGCTCGACGATCCGCAGTGGCATCCGCTTTTCAAAGTGTCTGGCGAGCCGTAATGGCATTGTGCCGATGCGGCCCGTGTCTAACAATATCGGCGGAATCAGGCTAAAGCCCTGCACAACGACCTCAATTCGTCTCTTGAGGCCGTGCTCAAGCAAAAACCATTCTTCTAGGTTTGGCCTCAGCGCCCGTCCGAACTTGGCCGCAACGTGCCCCATCGAGATGTATTTCTCGAACGTAAGCTGCCGCGATAACTGCTTATTCGCGCGGCATCCGACACATACGAGGGTCTCGTCGAACAGCGTCGCCTTAGGGTGCGCGCTCGACATGAACAGTTCCGGCAGAATGAGGAAGTCGACTTCGCCCCGGCGGAGCAGCTCATCTGGTTCATCGGAAAATGGCAGCAATTCGAAGCGAACCGCGGGAGCTTCCTGTGCAATACGGTCCACAACTCTGCGAAAAAAGACGATTGTCATGAAATCGGACAGAATGACCCTGAAGCGTCGGCTCGACTGAGTCGGGTCGAACACGTCGCGTGATATGATCGAGAGTTGGATGTGCAGCAGGGCCTCGCGAACCGGACCTGCAAGCGTCTCTGCGCCAGGTGTAGGGACGAGCTCGCGACCTCTCATGGTGAATAGCTCATCGCGGAAATAGGTGCGCAGCCGCGCGATCGCAGCGCTCATAGCGGGCTGGCTCAGGTTAATCTTGCGCGCGGCCGCTGTGAGGTTGCGCTCCGTCATCAGAGCATCGAGCGCAACGAGAAGATTTAGATCAAGTCCCTTGAACCGCATGTTTTGAGTCTATCCATCTTGTGGATGTGTTCTATCGAAACAATCGATTTTACCAAACTGCGCGATGTTGGATAGCAAACATCAGTTTGGAAAAGTAATCAGGCATACCACGATGGCTGCTGGTCGCTCACGCGGGCTCAGAGAAAAGCTCCTGGACGTGCGAGCACCCCGCCGCATCCATTTCGAGGGCGGCGATGGGCGCGCCGTGCGGGCCGCGTCGCTTCTTCTCAGCGCGAAGCTTGCTCGATCGGACGTCAGGCGGATCCCGATAAACCTTGGTTTGCGCATGCCATCCGTTTCCATATTGGAGGTTTACTCGCGTACACTTGAGAGTGCGTTCAGCCTCATTCTAGTGTCGCGAAATAGCGGCAGGCGCAGATTGCGGATGCCAAGCATTTCAGGCGAGTCTCCAAATGGCTCGCCTGTCCACCGCATTCGGGGCGTGTCGAAGATGCATAAGAACCAGTTTGATCTGATGCCGCTCCGATGCGCCATCGATGAGGCCCCGCACATCGATGGCCTGCCCTCAGACGTCGAAACGTCGACAGCGATGCTGGACGAGGCGGAAGACTTCCGTGGTGCAGACAGGTTCTGGCTAGTCCAATCGCCTCGTCGGCCTTTTCCGGCAGATCGCGCGCAGGGCATTGGCCGGATGACGAGCGCCAACCATGCGATCGCGTCGTCGCGGGCGAAGGCGCACGGCGCGGTGCAGGCGAGGGGTGCCGAGCTCCGACGGGGCATGGCAGCGCATTTCAGTATTGATCAGCCGTTCGCCGAGTAGCGAGTTCACGTGACCATCTCCGCTCTTAGTTCCACCGGCGCAAGGAAGCCCGCCATGAACATTGCTGTATCCCGGACTACGGAAGCTCCTTCTGCGCGCGCTCAAGTGCAGTGGACCCGTCGCTGGGAGAACGAACTGCGGCTCGCCGATCATGCCGAGCTCGCCGAGTTCTTCCGCAAGAGTTACGGACCGACCGGTGCGTTCAATGCGCAGCCATTTGAGGGCAACCGAAGTTGGGCCGGGGCGAGGCCTGAGGTCCGCATTATCGGTTACGACGCGCGCGGGGTAGCTGCTCACGTCGGGCTACTACGCCGCTTCATCAAGATTGATGGGGTCGATCTACTCGTTGCCGAACTGGGGTTGTATGCGGTGCGTCCGGATCTCGAAGGGCTGGGAATCAGCCACGCAATGCGCGTGACGTATCCGATACTGCGGGAGCTTGGGGTTCCATTCGGCTTCGGTACGGTTCGGCCTGCGCTTGAGAAACATATGACCAGACTGGTCGAAAGGCAGGGGCTCGCCACCCTCATGTCTGGCATTCGCGTCCGCTCCACGCACTCGGATGTCTATCCCAATTTGTCGCCGACCCGCACCGAAGACGTGATCGTGGTGGTTTTCCCGGTTGGACGCTCGAGAAGCGAGTGGCCGGCCGGGACGATCATCGATCGGAACGGGCCTGAGCTGTGAAAGAGCTTTTCCCCCTATCTGCAGTTCGCTGCGACTATGCTGACGTGAGCGGAAGTCGAGCTGTCTATTTGACCTTTGACGATGGGCCGAATCCATTTTGCACGCCAGAGGTGCTCGATGTGCTGGCGCAACATCGGGCTCCGGCGACGTTCTTCGTGATAGGCACGTACGCGGCCGACCAACCTGAACTCATTCGACGAATGATCGCGGAAGGGCATGAGGTTGCGAACCACACGATGACGCATCCGGATCTATCCAGATGCGGACCTGCGGAGGTACAAGATGAAGTACTGACGGCGAGCGAGGCGATCCGCTTGGCGTGCCCGCAGGCCTCGCCCAGGCACATGCGAGCGCCTTACGGCATATGGACACAAGAGGTGCTCGCTATGTCAGCGAGCGCTGGTCTCACAGCTGTGCACTGGTCGGTTGATCCGAGAGACTGGTCCCGCCCCGGGGTTGATATAATTGTGAGTTCAGTACTGGCAAGCGTTCGCCCGGGTGCAATTGTGCTCCTGCACGACGGATATCCTCCTGATGAGGAGAGACTGTGCACCGATGCCACGCTGCGTGATCAGACCACGATGGCGCTGTCATATCTGATTCCGGCATTACAACGGCGCGGGTTTGTAATCCGTCCACTCCCTCAACTTCACTGAACAAGAACTGACACCTTATGGACCTGCTCGCTACAACCAGTGCTGTCGCCGTTTCGTCTTATGCGCTGCTCTCGACTATCTACAAGAGCGCGCAAGCGCTTTATGCCCAGCCGACGATTAACTCATCGCTGCAGGACAACCTGGGACAATCGGAGGCCGTCCTTCCCACTGTGGACGTCATCGTGCCGTGCTTCAACGAGGATCCAAACACGCTCGCCGAATGTCTGGAGTCGCTTGCGAGTCAAGACTACGCCGGAAAGCTACAGGTCTATGTGGTCGACGACGGATCTGCAAATCGCGAGGTTGTCGCCCCTGTACACGAGATCTATGCGAACGATCCGAGATTCAGCATCCTCTTGCTGGAAAAGAACGTTGGAAAGCGCAAGGCGCAGATCGCTGCAATACGCAGCTCATCCGGAGACCTGGTCCTCAACGTCGATTCGGATACGATACTTGCTGCTGACGTTGTCACGAAGCTTGTTTTGAAGATGCATGACCCGGAAATCGGGGCGGCCATGGGTCAGTTGATAGCGAGCAATCGCAGCGAAACCTGGTTGACCAGGCTGATCGATATGGAATACTGGTTGGCGTGCAATGAAGAGCGCGCGGCACAGGCTCGTTTCGGTGCCGTCATGTGCTGCTGCGGCCCATGTGCCATGTATCGTCGCTCCGCGCTCGCCTTGCTTCTTGATCAATACGAAGCGCAATTCTTTCGCGGGAAGCCGAGCGATTTCGGCGAGGATCGTCATCTAACGATCCTCATGCTCAAGGCGGGGTTTCGAACCGAATACGTCCCGGATGCGATCGCAGCAACAGTCGTCCCGGACAGCCTCGGGCCATATCTGCGTCAGCAACTCCGCTGGGCGCGTAGTACATTTCGGGACACGTTTCTTGCATTGCGCCTGCTGCCAGAGCTCGATGGCTATCTGACGCTAGACGTTATCGGGCAAAATCTCGGCCCGTTGCTTCTCGCGCTTTCAACACTGGCTGCGCTCGCACAGCTCGCAATCGGCGGCTCGGTACCCTGGTGGACGGGATTGACGATTGCAGCAATGACGATGGTTCGGTGCAGTGTAGCAGCCCTTCGTGCTCGCGAAGTGCGTTTTCTCGGCTTCTCTCTCCACACACCAATCAATATCTTTCTCTTACTTCCTTTGAAGGCCTATGCACTTTGTACATTGAGCAACAGCGATTGGCTATCGCGTAAGGTCGTCAACATGCCGGCCGAAGGGGAAAAACAATCTGTCATCCTGCACCCGAACGCTGGACGAAGTCATGCAAGTATAGGGGAGATATCTGGCGCAATTTGTAAGGCGGAATTTTCTCACCGTCCATCAAGCCTTGCGGCGACTGAGAGTGTTTGCGCTCGCGATCGTTCGACTGCCTACAAATAGGTGGTTGGCTCATGACCCAGGACAAAAAGCATCAGCAATTAGAGCGAGAGTTGGCTACCGACGATCCATGGCGCCTTGACAGTAGTGCGTTCGAGCAGGAGCGGTACGCGCAAATGCTCCGGATGTCTCGCTGCAACGGAGATGTTGCGCATGCCCTCGAAGTAGGATGTGCAGCCGGTGCATTCACGGACATGCTGGCGCCGGTTTGCGAACGACTCACGGTGGTCGATGTCATGCCGCAGGCGATCGAGCGAGCGCGACTACGGACCGGAAAATGGTCGCATATCACGTGGGTGACCTGCGACATTCAGCGGTTCTCGACCACTGACAAGTTCGATTTGATCGTCGTGGCCGAGGTTCTTTACTACCTCAGGGACATCGTCGAGATGCATGCGGCTATCCGCAACCTGGTGAGTATGCTTGCGCCAAATGGAGCTCTGATTTTCGGGTCCGCACGTGATGCCACATGTCAACGCTGGGGTCATGCTGCTGGTGCCGAAACGGTGATCGCTCTCTTCAACGAGAGCCTATCGGAGGTCGAGCGTCTGCACTGCCGCACCGAGGCGGTCAACGAAGACTGCTTGATCGTCCGGTTCCGGAAGCCGGGTCACTCGTCAGAACAATCAAACGTCGGTCACTAGGGCCAGGGGGTCGTATGCGCATCTGCGGCATCAAGTTAACACATGACGGGGCAATTGCTGTCGTCGAGGACGGGCGGCTTGTCTTTTGCACCGAGCAAGAGAAGCGCGGCAACAGTCCACGCTATCAATCCGTCGACAATCTCGATGCGGTCGTGGTCGCCTTGGCGGAGCATGGCCTGGATCCGCGGGATATCGATCAATTCGTCATTGACGGCTGGGATGGGGAGATTGAGTCGCAGTTCCAGGTCCTAAGTGGAGCTGTGCCGATCGCGCTTAAAGGGGCGCCATATGTCGAGCGCCATGCCGAGGGCCTTCTTGATTCCGTCGACGGATTTGGCCTGATCCTCGGAGGCAAGGTGTTTCCATATAAGAGCTACCCGCACGTCACGGGCCACGTCGCGTCAGCATATAGCACCAGTCCCTTTGCCAGCGCGGGGAAACCCGCGTTCTGTCTGGTATGGGATGGCTGCATCTTTCCACGTCTTTATTATGTCGAACCTCGGGGGGCACGGCTCATTGGATCCCTGTTTCCGATGATCGGCCATGCCTATGCTGCCGCGGGCCTTCACTTCGGGCCTTACAGGCAGCCGAACCGCTCCAGTTGGGATCTGGGCATTGCCGGCAAGTTGATGGCCTACATCGCGCTTGGCTCTGTCGACGAAAGCATCGTGGCAGTGTTTCAGGAGCTCTATGAAAAGCGCTTTTCGGCCGACACGGAGCAGGCGCGTCGCTACCGCGCGGACATCAACAATGCGGAATCCTCTCTTGCAGCTCTGCATGACTTCTTCGAGGCAAGCGCAGTGCGCCTGACGGCCAAGCGAGCGGAGGACGTCCTCGCGTCGTTTCACGTGTTCCTGGAACGTCTTCTCGTCAAGGAGATCGCGATGGTTCTGCTGCGGCACTCCTCGCTTCCGGGAGCGCGAAATCTGTGTGTCGCCGGAGGTTGCGGTCTCAATATCAAGTGGAACAGCGCGCTCCGTGCGACGGGACTGTTCGATGATGTCTGGGTGCCGCCGTTTCCGAATGACAGCGGCTCGGCAATCGGCGCTGCTTGCGGTGCGATGGCGGCGCAAAATGGATTCGGGCCATTGGAATGGTCAGTCTACAGTGGTCCGGCCCTGCAGGACAGCGAGCTTCCGTCGGACTGGGAGGCCGCGCCGTGCAGTCTGCGTGAACTTGCGGCGATTCTCGCCGACAACAAGCCGGTTATCTTCCTTTCCGGGCGCGCGGAGCTGGGGCCGCGGGCGTTGGGCGGCAGAAGCATTCTTGCAGCCCCGACCTCCCCCGCAATGAAGGATCATCTCAACGACATTAAGCGTCGCGAGAACTTCCGACCGGTGGCGCCGATTTGTCTGGAGGATCGGGCCCCGGAGATTTTCAGTCCTGGTACACCAGATCCTTACATGCTGTTCGATCATCAGACCCGGGCGGAATGGCGCGACAAGATCCCCGCTGTCGTCCATCTGGACGGTTCGGCTCGGCTGCAGACAATCTCCCGCAACTCTCCGCACAAAATCGCCGAGCTTCTCGTCGAATTTGAACAACTCACCGGCATTCCGCTGCTCTGTAATACGAGTGCCAACCTCCACGGACGTGGATTCTTCCCGGATGCTGCCGCGGCCTGCCAGTGGGGACGCGTTGAGCATGTGTGGTGCGACGGCCTGCTCTGGACCAAAACGGTCGTAAGGAAGCCATCGTCGGCTGAGCGACTTCTGTCAGCCTGAGAGTGACCATGTCCACCCTAGCAATTGACCTTGCCGGCGTAAGAAAATCATTTGGCGACAAGGCCATCGTCAATGAGCTGTCGTTCTCGGTCGCGCGCGGTGAATGCTTTGGCCTTCTCGGGCCGAATGGAGCTGGCAAGAGCACGATTGCACGCATGCTGCTCGGCATGATCTCGCCGGACGCAGGAAAGATTACGGTCCTCAATGAGCCTGTGCCTGCACGCGCTCGTGTCGCACGTGTGCGTATCGGCGTAGTGCCGCAGTTCGATAACCTTGAACTCGAGTTCACCGTACGAGAGAATCTGCTTGTGTTTGGCCGCTATTTCGGCATGAGCGCTCGCAACATTGAGGCGGTCGCGCCCTCGCTGCTCGAGTTTGCGCGCCTCGAAAGCAAGGCGGATGTGCGCGTCTCCAAGTTGTCCGGTGGCATGAAGCGGCGGCTGACGCTGGCGCGTGCCCTGATTAATGATCCCCATCTACTCGTGATGGACGAGCCGACGACTGGTCTGGATCCGCATGCACGCCACCTGATTTGGGAACGCCTGCGGGTCCTGCTTGCGCGTGGCAAGACGATCCTATTGACCACTCACTTCATGGAAGAGGCCGAACGCCTATGCGATCGGCTGTGCGTGCTTGAGAGTGGATGTAAGATCGCCGAAGGCAAGCCGGCCGCCTTGATCGACGAGCATATCGGCTGCAACGTGATCGAAATCTATGGCGGTGATCCACATCAGCTCCGCGAGCTGATCAGGCCTTACGCGCGGCACATCGAAGTGAGTGGAGAGACGCTTTTTTGTTATGCGCAATATCCGGAGCAGGTACGCCTGCACCTGCGCGGGCAAGCGGACCTTCGCGTTCTGCAGCGCCCGCCGAATCTCGAAGACGTGTTTTTGCGGCTCACCGGGCGCGAGATGGAGAAGTGAGGGATGGGTGAAAGCTATGCGGCGGTAATGCCCGCTAACGCGTACAACTGGATCGCGGTATGGCGTCGAAATTTCCTGGCATGGAGGAAAGTCGCGCTTGCATCGCTTCTCGGCAACCTCGCAGATCCCATAACCAATCTGCTCGGCCTTGGCTTTGGCCTCGGCCTCATCGTGGGACGGGTCGAGGGGACTTCGTACATCGCTTTTCTGGCGGCGGGTATGGTCGCGATCAGCGCCATGACATCCGCGACGTTTGAAACCCTGTATGCAGCCTTTGCTCGCATGGATGCCAAGCGCACCTGGGAAGCAATTCTGTTCACACAGCTCACGCTTGGCGACATCGTTCTAGGTGAATTGGTGTGGGCGGCCAGTAAGTCCGTTCTGGCCGGGACAGCAATTGGGATTGTCGCTGCCACGTTGGGTTATGCATCCTGGACGTCGATTTTCTGTGCGATACCAACAGTCGCCCTTACCGGCCTTGTCTTTGCCAGCCTGGCAATGGTCGTCATATCTCTTGCGCCAACGTATGATTACTTCGTGTTTTACCAGTCACTCATCCTTAGCCCTATGGTGTTTCTGTGTGGCGCGGTCTTTCCGATGAGCCAACTGCCCGGCTCATTTCAGCACTTCGCCGGATTGTTGCCGCTCGCACATTCGGTCGACCTTATTCGCCCAGTGATGCTTGAGCGCGGCGCCGGCGACGCTGTGCTGCATGTCGGTGCGCTTTGCTTGTACGCGGTATTGTCCTTCTTCGTGTCGACGGTACTGTTTCGGCGCCGCCTGCTGCGTTGACGTGAGTTGAGCGATAACGGAGAAAGTGAAATAGATGCAAGGTCACGATGCTTTCTGCGCTAGCTCGGGAAGACCTGGTCTGTCACAGCAGATGCTGAATGGCCTTAAGAGCGCCGCGATCGAGCCAGGTCTACGGCCGCCTGTTCAGTCGATTGGTGCGGACGCCACCGCCGTTATTTTCTGAGCGCCTGTCGCTAGCCGCCGAGACGGACTTGAAGATCCTGGTTGTGCTGTTTGGCCCGTGCAGCCGACGGAGCGTGACTGTACAGATAGATGGAACGGCAGTTGACCTTCCCGTCATCATCGAATGGAGATTGAGATGTTGTGCCTGGGAATTAGTGGCGGACTTGACCGAATCTATGAAAGCTCGCCGGAGTTGCCGAATACATTTCTTCACGATGGAGCTGCGGTCCTTGTGCGCGATGGCCGCGTGATCGCTGCCGTCGAAGAGGAACGCCTCAATCGCATCAAGCACTCCAACAAGCTCCCGAGCAATTCGATCCGATACTGCCTTTCCATCGCAGGAGTTGAGCTCGGCGAGATCGACCGTGTCGCGTTCTACGCGACTGAAGCCTACTGCAATACTATGCTCGAGCGTCTTTCTGTTTTTCAGCCCGTTCCGCTGGACGCCAAATTGTTGCTGCGGCAGCTGCTGGCACGGGAGTTCGGCGCCGAGATCGATCCGTCCCGGCTTTCCTTCGTGAATCACCACGAGGCGCATGCCGTGAGCGCGTTTGCTATGTCCGGGTTCGAGCAAAGTCTCGTTTTTACGATCGACGGCGGTGGCGATCTTCTCTCGGGCTTATTGGCGGTGGGGTCTGGCACCGAAATTGCGAAACTTGCAACCTTCCCGGAAGATAACTCCCTGGGACTGTTCTATCTCGAGACGATCCGGTATCTCGGCTACGGGTTATTCGACGAGTACAAAGTGATGGGGCTTGCGCCGTACGGTGATCCCGCTCCCTATCGCGAGCTCTTCGCGCGGTTCTACGAGTTGTTGGACAACGGTGGCTATCGCGTTCACCTGGATCGAATCGGTCCGGCCCTAGTCCGCAACATCGAGGTTCGGCGAAAAGGAATGCCATTCACCCAACAGCATCGAGATGTCAGCGCTTCGCTGCAGGAAGCGCTGGAGCGGATCGTGTTTCACATCCTGCGCCACTATCGCGAAGCGACGGGCATGACTCGCTTGTGCCTGGCTGGGGGTGTAGCCCATAATTGCACGCTGAACGGTAAGCTGCTTTATTCCGGGCTATTTGACGACATCTTTGTCCAACCCGCAGCGCACGACGCCGGTTGCGCACTCGGCGCTGCATTGATGATGTCAAACGAGCTGGGCAGGCCAGCGCCGCGCGAGCGACTGCCGGACGTTTATTGGGGGCCCGATCTCGGAACCGAGCAAGCCGTAGAGCATGAGCTCAACGCATGGTCAGGCCACCTCGACATTCAACGAAGTGATGACATAGCATCCAGTGCGGCAGAATGGATGGCAAATGGCGCTGTAATCGGCTGGGTTCAGGGCCGCTCTGAATTCGGCCCACGTGCGCTTGGTAACCGCAGCATTCTTGCGGACCCGCGGCCTGCGGAAAACAAGGACCGCATCAACGCGATGGTCAAGAAGCGCGAGGGCTATCGCCCGTTTGCGCCATCTGTACTGGAGGAGGATGCGAGCGAGTTCTTTGAGCTCCCGGACGGCACGCGGCGGCTCCCCTTCATGAACTTCGTGGTTCGTGTGCGTGAAGCCAAGCGTAACGTGCTCGGTGCGATCACGCACGTTGATGGGACCGCTCGGCTGCAGACAGTATCGCGCAAGACAAACCCCACCTATTGGGATGCAATTAATGCGTTCAAGAGGCGAACCGGCATCCCGCTTCTTCTAAATACGTCATTTAACAACAATGCCGAGCCGATCGTGGAGTCCGTTTCAGATGCGATCACCACGTTCTTGACGACTGACCTGGACGGACTTGTTGTTGGGCCTTTCCTCGTCAGGAAGCGGGCAGCATCACTGCAGGATTGGAGTGCACTGGGCGTTTCATTGCCGCCGTATGCATCCCTTCATCGTGTTCGCTCCCACACGGGGCCAGATCGTCAGGAAACGGTCTGCGAGATCCGCACGGGACATTCCGGCCGCGACAGTATGCGTATCTCATATGAGCTTTTCGAGATCTTGATGCGGATCGAGGGCGAGGCGTCGCTCGGCTCGCTTCTCGACGCAACCATGCTGGGCCAGGGCAAGCGTGAAGATCTCGTGAAGGAATTGCGGCTCGTGTGGGAGCTGCGGGGCGTTCGCCTGCATCCGCCGCGCGCGGCTTGCGGCCGCAATAAACTGCAAAGCGAAACATAGCCGGAGCTCAGAGCATGGCCATGCTTATGCCTGCATGTGAGGAGGCCTGGCCATCCGACGCACAAGGTTCATCGGCCATCCGACTGAAATCGGCACGCCGACGCAACACCGCCGAAGAAAGACGGAAAGTGTTGAGAGAACGCGGCCCATCACGGAAAGTGCTGCTATGAAGTTCTACCGACGCAGCTCACCGGCACCGCGATTTCAGACCATGACGCCGGACAAGATAATACGTGAGATGTCTGCAACGACGTCTCTTGTCCAACCAGGAGCCCGGGAAGAGGCAATGCAGATGCTTAGCGGTTCGAGGAATGATCGGTTCGTAGTTTCCCGGCGCCGTACGGGGTTCGGCGACTGCCTGTGGTCACTGGCGGCTGCCTGGCGTTTCGCAAAGCAGACAGGACGGACGCTAGCCATTGATTGGCGGGGATCTTGTTATCTCGATGAGCCATTCACGAACGCCTTTCCAGTCTTCTTCGAACCGATTCAAGACATTGCTGGCGTGCGGGTGATTTGCGACGACGAGATCAATCGGCGTTTATTTTCGGGACCATTCTTCCCGGCATGGTGGAACAAGCCATCCATCGATTGCGTCTATCGCCCGGACGAGCAGATTTTCCGGGAACGCGACGAGCTCGATCAACTGTTCCAGAGTCAGAAAGATAGTGATGCTAAGACGGTTGTGTGTGACGCCTGCCTAATGTGGCGCTGCGATCAGGAGGCCGAACGAGAAATCTTTCGAAGCATCAAGCCACGACCTGAAATTCAGGCTCGGATTGATGCTATCTACCGCGAGCACTTTGAGCCGTACAGCGTAATCGGCATTCATGTCCGGCATGGCAACGGCGAGGATATTATGGGGCATGCTCCCTACTGGGCCGACCCGGAGCGCGCCTTGCGACAGGTCTGTAATGCCATTGATAAGGCCAGGGGGTTAGCCCACGCAAAACCCGTGAGGGCGTTGCTGTGCACGGACAGCGCGCTCGTCCTTGAGAAGATTTCGACTATATTTCCCGATGTTTTCACGATCCCAAAACGCTTCCAGGCGCCTGAGGCCGGCCCATTGCACAACGCCGCGCTCGGAGCCGAGGGCGGCTTTTCCGCCCTCATCGAAATGTATCTCCTTGCGCGGTGCGACACCGTGATCCGTTTTCCCCCGACGAGCGCCTTCACGCGCTATGCGCGTCTCTTTGCACCACGCGTTATAGAATTCGATTTGAACGATCCGAGCCGATTGATCCTGATTGAAGAAACCTTGCAAGAGCTCGTGGCTTCATGAAAGTCGTAGCCCGCTTGATCGATCTGATTGTCGCTCTTTGCATCCAGCATTACTGGCAGTTCTTTTCGAGGCGGCAATTGTCGGTCCAAAGTGATGCTCTGCCGCGGACTTCCACCGGAGAACAGAACGATGCGGCGGCCGAATGTCTTCCGCTGAAGCTGGACGTCGACAACAATGGCCTTAACGTGCTGCCGCCGCGTTAAACAGGTCGAACACGTCTTCGTCGTCGCCTCGGGCGGACCGCAAGTCGAAGCTAGTCGGTGGTTGATCGCGGATGAACATATCGAAATGTTCTCCGTTCAGCCGGCGAGTTCCGTCTTGGCGGTCGGGCACTCGCTTTGCGGACGGGCGCTCTCGAGATCCACTATTTGGGGCCGAACATTCATGGTCCGGAATCGATGCGCCCGGCGATGTGCCAGTGCTGGACACAGCAGAGCAGGGCGCGATGAAGTCAGCATCAGTTGCCGACGAATCTAACGTGCGAAGCTGGTAACGTCAGCTTTCGAGTTGACGCGGCTACTGGCCGCGGCCGCTATCCTGATCGATCGTTGTTTCGACGAGG
Source organism: Bradyrhizobium sp. WSM2793 (assembly GCF_000379585.1). NCBI lineage: Bacteria > Pseudomonadati > Pseudomonadota > Alphaproteobacteria > Hyphomicrobiales > Nitrobacteraceae > Bradyrhizobium > Bradyrhizobium sp. WSM2793. Next base: position 27,643 of record NZ_KB902814.1, read on the forward strand.
CGCTGGCCATCCGCTGGCTGTTGTGCGATCGGGAGAGAGTATGCTCGCGACATTACGTAGCTGATGCACGATCACTGTCACAAAGCGCACGCACCGTGTCTTGAACCCGCCAAGCATTCCGCTTGCGCGACATTAGGACGCAAAACGGAAGCGGATTTACGTGCATCGCAGTGGCACAAACTCTGCTACGCGTGCGCCGGCGCAACAGGAGAGGAGGCGGGCGTGGGTCTCGATCTACCAAATGACGATCTGATCAGAGGCCCGGTGCCCGAAACACATTTGGGCTGCCTGTTTCACGCCGATAAACCCCGTGTTCATCGCGGAGAGCAGAAGACGATGTTGCTGACCGGGGCATCGCGCGGAATTGGTCATGCCACTGCCAAGCTGTTCTCGGAGGCGGGCTGGCGCATCATTTCTTGCGCGCGCCAACCGTTCGACGGCGAGCGATGCCCCTGGGAGGCAGGGAACGAGGATCATGTCCAGATCGACCTCAGCAATCATCGAATGCTGCCGCGCGCGATCACCGAGGTCAAGAAACGCTTGGCGGGTGCACCTTTGCACGCGCTGGTGAATAATGCCGGGGTCTCGCCGAAAACGCCAACTGGCGATCGCATGACATCGTTGACGACGTCAACCGAGACTTGGATGAAGGTGTTCCATCTCAATCTGGTGGCCCCGATCCTGCTGGCGCAGGGTATGTTTGACGAGCTAAGAGCCGCGTCAGGATCGATCGTGAATGTGACTTCGATCGCGGGCTCGCGGGTGCACCCGTTTGCCGGCAGCGCCTATGCGACCTCGAAAGCTGCGCTTGCCAGCCTCACACGTGAGATGGCGCATGATTATGCGCCGCATGGCATTCGCGTGAATGCGATCGCGCCCGGCGAAATCAGGACGGACATGTTATCGCCCGACACAGAAGCGCGCCTCGTGCCAAGTATCCCGCTGCGCAGAGTGGGAACCCCGGATGAAGTGGCCAAGGTCATCTTCTTCCTGTGCTCGGATGCTGCGAGCTATGTCACGGGGGCCGAGGTGCCGATCAATGGTGGGCAACATCTGTGAATCGGCCCGCCTTGGCGACGCAGCTGATTTGAGCTGCAGCAGCGGTACTTATGTTCTCCGCTGACGACGCGCACACAATCCGCAAAAAATGAAATGAAGGCACACCGTAAGTTTACCGTCGTGCCATGAAAAGGTGTTACTGTTCTATCTCATCTCGTCAACACTTGGCGTTAGATCGAGAGTGACATGCAAAACGAAGCTCGCCGACCCGAACAAGGTACGAGGGAGGATGATCAGGACAACGGAGACCGCCTCATGCTGGATATCCCTTCCTCACGCGAAAGACCTGCCTCGCAACCTGAGCCGGAGCGTAAGTTTTCGGGGGAGCCGTTGCGTGAGAGCGCGCTGATCGGCATCTTCGAAATATCGAAAATACTCACCGCTCCTTGTCGGCTCGAAGTCACGTTGGCCAACGTTGTTGGTCTTCTGCAATCGTTTGTGCAGATGCGACACGGCATCGTCTCACTGTTCGACGATGACGGCATGCCGGAAGTTACAGTGGGCGCCGGCTGGAGCGAAGGCAGCGACGAACATTACCGGATGCGCCTGCCGCAGAAGGCAATCGACCAGATCGTCGCGACAGACAGGCCGCTTGTCGCCGAGAACGTGGCCGCCGAGCCTGCATTCAGCGCTGCGGAGCGGGAAGTGCTCGGCGCCTCCGATGATATGCCAGTGTCCTTCATCGGGGTTCCGATCCGCATTGATCCGAAGGTCGTGGGTACGCTGACGATCGACCGTATCCGGGACGATAGGTCAAGTCTCCGGCTCGATTACGATGCGCGGCTGCTCGCGATGATCGCCAACCTGGTGGGACAAACGGTGAAGTTACATCGCTTGTTCGCCTCCGATCGCGAACGACTGATGGCGGAGAAGGATCGTCTCCAAAAGCAGATATATGAGCTCAGGCAGCCCGCTCGGGAGCGCAAGAAGCTACACGTCCATGGGATCATTGGCGACAGTCCTGCGCTGCGCGGGCTGCTCGAGAAGATTGCAGTTGTAGCAAAATCGAACAGCACGGTTCTGCTGCGTGGCGAATCCGGTACCGGGAAGGAACTCGTAGCCAAGGCCATTCACGAATCGTCCTCCCGCGCCAAGCGGCCGTTCGTTAAGCTGAATTGCGCGGCGCTCCCCGAGACCGTCCTGGAATCGGAATTGTTTGGCCATGAAAAAGGTGCCTTTACCGGTGCGTTCAGCTCGCGCAAGGGACGCTTCGAACTTGCTGACAAAGGAACGCTATTTCTTGACGAGATCGGCGAGATCTCAGCTCCGTTCCAGGCGAAGTTGCTGCGCGTCCTGCAAGAGCAGGAGTTCGAGCGCGTCGGCAGCAATCAGACTATTAAGGTCGATGTTCGTGTTATAGCTGCGACCAACAAGAACCTTGAAGAGGCCGTGGCAAAGAGCGAGTTCCGCGCGGACCTTTACTATCGCATCAGCGTAGTTCCCTTGCTGTTGCCGCCGCTGCGTGAAAGACGCAGTGATATTCCGTTGCTTGCCAGCGAGTTCCTCAGGAATTTCAACAATGAGAACGGCCGTACGCTGACTTTGGAGGCGAGTGCGATCGATGTACTGATGAACTGCGGCTTTCCGGGAAATGTCCGCGAACTCGAAAACTGCATCGAGCGGACAGCGACGCTGTGCGCTGGATCATCCATCGTGAGAAGTGACTTTGCATGCTGCCACGGCCAGTGCCTTTCCGCGATGCTGTGGAAAAGCACATCGGACGAGAGGACAGACCAGCCGGCACCCATCCCACCGGTGCCCGCAAAGTCCATCATTCCGCTAGCTGAAGCGACCCCGCCGGTCCAGTCTGTCAGCAGCGAACTGGCCTCACTGGCACCTCCCGGCACAGTCCTCGTTAGTGGCGCGAAGATGGCCGATCGCGAACGGGTCATTGCGGCCATGGAAAAATCTGGCTGGGTGCAGGCCAAGGCAGCGCGCCTGCTCGGACTAACGCCGCGCCAGATCGGCTACGCGCTGAGGAAATACGGAATCGAGATAAAGCGATTCTGAACGACGACATCGGTCGGAACTGCTACTGCCAAATAGCTATGTGAGGACGATTTCCGATAGGCAATCTCGTCGCAATCTGGAGGGAATGGGTTCGCCCTCGGGGTCGAAAGGAGGGCTCACCTGGTTCGGTGAGAGATGGACTTGCGCGCCATGACATACTGATCGTCACCTGCGGGCCATGCAAGCGCGAACCGTCGGTTGCTCAAGATCTAACGAGCTATCATGTCTGTCCGCTCGGACTCGTGAGCGGCAATGCTTCTTGACCGCAACCGGTCCACCGCCCGCTCGTGATCAGCGGCAGTAATCTATCGCAAGCTTCCTGGCGTCACTCAGCTGGCGTGCCTTGCGGAACAGCGCTGTCGCAGCCCTGACTAGTGTCGGCATTCGTTCGTCAACAAGAGCGGCCTAGAGGGGCGCATCATCCGGTCTAAGCTTCTGTGATGTCAAGCCGATTCCAAAAGGGCGGCGATGGTACAACACTTGCTGTGCTCTTCGCAGCTGTCGCAACTTTTGGAGCAACACCGTGCACAATGTCGTCTGCATCAAACAGGTTCCGGACTCGGCGCAGATCCGCGTGCACCCCGTGACCAATACAATTATGCGTCAGGGAGTGCCGACCATCATCAACCCATATGACCTATTCGCGCTCGAGGCCGCGCTGGAGCTGCGCGATCGGTTCGGCGGCGAAATTACCGTGCTTACAATGGGACCGCCATCGGCGGAAGATTCCTTGCGAAAGGCGCTAACTTATGGCGCCGATCGCGCCGTCCTACTCACCGATCGCTGCTTTGCGGGCTCCGACACCCTGGCCACAACGTACGCACTTGCAACAGCCATCCGAAAAATTGGTAAGGAATATGGCCCGACAAACCTCATCTTCACGGGAAAGCAGACCATCGATGGTGATACGGCGCAGGTTGGGCCCGGCATCGCAAAGCGGCTGGGCGTACTGCAGCTAACCTACGTTGCGAAGGTCAGATCCTTAGATCTCGCCGCCCATACAATTGAAGCGGAACGACGCTCCGAAGGTGGTGTCCAGGTGCTGCACACGAGGCTGCCGTGTCTCATCACCATGCTGGAGGCAACGAATCAGATTCGGCGGGGCGCGATGGCGGATGCCTTGCGTGCCGCGCGTGCCCAAATCGTGAAATGGAGCGCGCACGATGCCGGTGTCGAAGACGTCTCCAAATGCGGCCTCAAGGGCTCGCCGACCGTCGTCAAGCGAGTGTTCGCTCCCTCTGCGCGGGCCGAGAAGGCGGCGCTGGTTGAGGCCGCCGAGCAACCGGCGCAGGCGTTGATAGACGCTATTTTCAAGCATCAACCGAAGCTCGAAGCCGATCTTGCGGCGCTTGTCCGTGACGCTTGATCTGGAAAGTCCTGGCAACGGTAGAAACGGTTCAAGGATGTACCAACACCAAGAGGCATCCGCGTCGAGTGAGCGCGCAAGATGTAGCTAGGCATCTCAGCCCGCGACCTGCGCATTCTGGTCCATGGCGTTCTTCGATTGCTCGCGATCACCTGGGACTGGTGTTTCGTAGGCCACGTTATGGCTCGATCGATGCCCGGAGTTGGCCGTGATTGTCAGGCGCATCGACAAAGGGCTGCGCATGCGTCCAGATCCCACTGTATGGTCGTGTTCGACCGCGTTGAGGCCAGTGCTTAGCGCGTAGTTGTCACGAGCGAAGACGGAATACGTCAGCGACCGGGATCACCATGTTAGCGCCCGAACGCCCAAAGCGCTGTCGGGCTGTTCAGGGCGCGAAGCCCACGTATGTGGCTTTTGGACCAATTTCCGCGATTCGACAGCCCTATACCCATTGTGAGTGGCGGCTGGCTCTTCGCCCGTTTGGTTTCTGACGGCCGTACAAGCGCTGTCAGGTTCAATACACTTGCAATGAGGAGGCGGTCGCGAGCGTTTTGGCAATGTATTCAGAATCTCTGGAGTGAGTGCACGAGTTGGCACGGTGATTGCTCGTAAACGTGCAAGAAGACAGCGTGGCGGCGCTCGCGAACGCGAAACCTAGCGGCGGTCTCTTTGAGAAGCTCGTGCCGGCCAGCAGCCGGCATTTTGCGCAGCTTGCGGCCGAAGGCCTCAAGAGCCAGGTAGATGCGGATAGTCCTTGCAATGCTGTACGAAGCTCATAGCGGTTCGATCAACTGGCAGGAGCAGCAGCCGCGAGGGCTTGATCCATTCACGACAGATCGCAAAAGCTGCAAGCGCCCCGGGCGACCAGACACGCCACTTGCGCATGTGACGTTAGCCTCCCGATGGCGTGCGCGGCGCAATATCTCACCATGACTCTGCAAGGGAATCTTGGCCGTGCCGGGCATTCGCGGCATCGGACTGCTCGTGGACTGGAATCCGTCTGGATCGCCGCCGCTCAGTTAATGAACGCGTTCCCTTCGATGCGCGTGAGCAGGACTGAGCATGCCGCTGCCTGCTACCCGCGAAGGTGGCCACGAAGAAAGTCGCCTGGATGGTGAACGCGATCATAAGCCCGTCGAAACCAACGAACTCGCAGCGGCCAATAGTTGGGCCGGACACGAAGTTGCTTCGTCAAGGACCGTTCTCTCCTCATGCCAGGGGTCAAATGACATCTCAAGCGTCTCGATTTACACCCGATCAGCCTCCGCAGATATCCTGCGACTATTTGACGGAGCAAGCGCGAGCCCTGTTCGGCCCGCACCCATTCGCTGCGGAGATGTCCCAGGACCAGGTCGCTAGCCTCCTGCCTGAATACCTGGCGATGTCACAGGCGTTCCCGTACCTGCAGGCCGGATCGCAAAGGGATCTCATATTCGATGCAATGCATCACAATCGAGACCTTGCGAGGGACATTGAACTGACCAGCGTGGTCGCAAATTTCATCTGTTGGGATGAGACGGGTGGCCATGGCCGAATTCTCCAGGGCGGCAAGGCGGCGCTACCCGATATTCTGTTGACTGAAAACTTCCACTCGAACCTGTTTAGAAAGGATGCTTCGCGACTGCTCGGCAGAGCAATACGGCCCAACTACAGCGCCACGACGCAGCGCTACCTGCATTCTCTCTATGCCGGATTGTCATCGAAAGATCCCTTGGTGCGTTGCGCCTACATGGTCGCTTTTGAGCTACATGCTGCGGACATGATCCAGTCGCTATGGACCACTCTGGTCAATAGCTTTAAGGCTCGGTCCGAGGATCTTGAGTACTTCCGCAGCCATGTCGGCGGAGAAGATCCCGCGGAGAAGTATCATGGAGAAATGACAAGCCGGCTGATTGAAAAACTTGTCCCGGCTGACCGTAATGGTCGCTTTTTGGATGAATTCGATCGAGCCTATCGGCTCAGCTTACAGTGGTGCCGCGATCTGCTCCGAATTGTCTCACGTGAGGGAGATGGTCACTCGGAGATCGAACACCATGGCCGTTGTCATTGTGGTTCTGTCAAGTTCTACGTCCGAGCGCCGCGAGAGCTCTGTGCAGTTCGATGCAATTGCTCAATCTGCCAAATGTCTGGATTTCTGCACTTGCTCGTACCTGGCGACAAGCTTGGCATTGAGTGCGGCGAAGAATTCCTCACGGTGTACCAGTTCAACAAGAACATCGCTCGGCACACGTTTTGCCGGGTTTGTGGCGTAAAGCCATTTTATAAGCCGCGGTCGAACCCCTCCGGATTCAGCGTAAATGTTCGATGCCTGGATAAAAGGACCATCGAAGGCCTAAGAATAAGCGAGTTCGATGGCGAGCATTGGGAGCAAGCATTCCGCTCGATGCACCAGGACCTGGAGTCCTGCGTCGAAGATCAAAACCCTGGAGTGAACTCGAATGGCGCATGCAATGAAAGATAAATCCCGTCTGCTTTCAGAAGAAGCTCTGACAAAATACCGCGTAGAGCTGTTGGTGAAGGGGACGGTCGTGATCGGCCCCCAGATATTGTTCACCCAAGATGACTTGGCCAAGATCGATCAGCTGCAGGACGAGATTGCCGAAGAAGAAGTGAGGGAGGGAGATGCCGGCGACTCGCACAATGTCTTTGTCAAACGCGTGAGGGTAGACCCGCCCGGCCGCGCGCCTAGCAACGTGGGTGGTGCAGCTCCAGGGCAGATCATGGAACTACTTGAAAGGAAAGACCGCAGCTTCGCGCTAAAAAAGATCTTGGGAGCCACGTCAGATTACGTGATTCGTCGATGCCAAATGCATCGGATGCCTCCTGGTTCCTTTGTTGGCATCCATCTGGATGCTGCGAGCGACCCGGATTTCGAGTACTCGGTGATTGTGCAGCTCGCGAGAGACTTCGAGGGGGGTGAGTTCGTCGTATATCCAAGCGGGTACGAACACCAGGTATTCCGACCGCCATTTGGCGCCGTGCTTGTCACCACATGTAAGCTCCGGCATGAGGTGAAGCCTGTGCTGACCGGTGAGCGCCGATCGCTGGTCTACTTCTGTTCTAAACGCAGCGGCGCGAACCGCCGGATCATCGAAAGCTCTACCGCAGGGCTATGAGGTGGGGTGGCTGAAATGCGTTTTCGAATGAATTAGGTAACGGGTCAGGGGAGGTTGGTAGCTTGGCCACGTCGCGGTCAGACTGTCACTCGCAAAAGGCTGCCACAATGCCGGTCGGAAGGAACGGCTAGCCTTGATGCCTAAAGGCCACTACGCGTAATCCGAGCAGAGGTTGCTCAGGGTAGTTGTGGCAAGTCATCGTCGCGGCCCCGAACCGGGAGGCGTGTCGGCGCGTGCGCGATGGGCACGGCCGACTAGGCGCTCGTGGAAGAAGAGTTGCGGAGGAAAGATCCGGATCTCGCCGTCCAGACCCGGTTCCTTCAACCCTCGCAAGCGCAGCTCCTGCGCTTGATCCCGAGCCAGAGCGATCGCGTACAAACCTTCCGGCAGATCGTCAATGATCAGGATGGCAACGATACCACCAACTTCCTGTTCGTGCCTGTTAACGATGGTGGCGTTAGTGGCGGCGGCGCCCACTGGTCGCTTCTGCTGGTTGATCGGCGCGTGCCCACCGCGCCGGTTGCATATCACTATGACTCCGCCCGGTCTCGCAACAGCACCGTTGCAGAACAGCTCGCAGCACGTCTGGGCTACCGTCTGCAACCGGCCCGCATGGCCCGGCAGCAGAACGGCCATGATTGCGGAGTCTATGTGGTAGACGCGACGCGAGCGCTGATTGGACGATTGGCGCAGGGCGAGCGGCCTGCACCTCGAGCACCTCATCGCCGATCGGCCGGCACAGCGCCTGTATTATGGCTATACAGCTGCGGGCGCGTAATTCGCTTCGCATTCCGCCGGAGCAACCCACAGTTGCCCCTTACATTTCGCTAGATCTGCATCAGCGGCAACGGAACCGCGGCAGTTACTAAATAAGACGCCGTGCCTTGACGACGCACTGGGTACGGCTGGTCATTTCCAGCTTTCGCATCGCATTCTTGACGTGAAAATTGACGGTGTTCTCGCTCACTTTCAGGATGACGCCGATGACGCAGGATGACTTCCCCTCCTGAGTCCATCGCAAGCACTGTCTTTCCCGTTCCGACAGCACAACCTCTTGCACATCCGCCATGACTTTCTCCTGGAGCCGAGAGCACGTGGAATGAGATCAGCAAATGCCATACCAGTCAGTGGCACCGCAAACTCTCGCGGCAGGACAAGATCTTGGGAGATTGCCGGTTCACTTCTCCAGAGACTGCCATCCAACTGCAGCCCTATCGACGGGATTGCGACATATGTCGAAAACGCAACAGCAGTATTTACGACAACCGTAGCAGTCGATATTTGCTCAACATCTGTGAGCTGGATATCACCCTTTGGCCAGGCGCTCCTCCCGCAAGGGGTGAATGCTCTGTGAAGAGCCGTAGCACCCGGCTCGCGAGCCGAGATCCTTCATTTGCACCAAAGCTTTCCTTTCCAACGTGTCGGCTCCGATCCATCCATCACAACAGCCCCGCGTTCGGCGCCCATCCTATGGCGATAATGCAAGCTTTTACGTCCCAATCAACTACCAACGCTGGTCATTGATCGGCATCACAACAAAAAGGTATGAGCAGTGAGGTTTGGGAATCCCCAGTCGATTCAGCCTCAGGCGATCATGCTCTAGTTCGAGTTTTGCGGTCTGCTGATCGTATGTGCCGGCGCCATTTGTGCAGCCCCGGGAAGTTCGTCGGTGCTAGATGTGATTGCGGCCTTTGTGGGCTTGGGGGGACTTGAGGCGATTGGCGTTGGCCTCAAACTTTTGCCCGCCAGCCAAACGCGCAACCTGTGGCAGGTTCGTTAGGGCTGCGCCGAGCCCGTATGGAAGGCGCTCGATGTCACGACTCCTAAATGGCGCAGCGGGATCTCTCCTGGGCGACCGTGACCGCGGTAAGGCCCAACATCACGTTGCCGGTGATTCCGAAATGGAGGCGGTAGAGCCACCAGATTGCGCAGCACCGGTCGAGATCGGAAATGGCGAGCGCGCGCTTTATTGCTACACCCATCCGCGCCATCGGCTTCATTCCACGTGTCATCTGGAAACCTCGACGTCTCGGGGCCAGTGCTCTCCATTTAGTGCGTTTCGGTCGGTGATGGCTCGCTGTCGGGCGCGTGCATCTGCAATACATTGGGAGCTGATGTTCGCCATGGCATTCTTTTCCGCGTTTTGAAGCTGGTTGAGCACTCGCCTATGTGCATCCAACCTTGCCGTAACCTTATATGGAAGTACTGCTTCCAAAACGCCCACATCTGGTAGTGACAATTGACAGGACTCCTGTCCGATAAGTGCGCGCACGCAATCCCACTGCTGCACAAAGCACCTGCGCCACTTGCCACTGTCGTTGCGGCTATCCGAACTTTGCTGCTACCTCCTTCAGAAATACCTCCGCGCCCAAGACAATCTGGGCTCGCACCGGCAGGGTTTCCGAGGGGCAGCCAACGCCATCGTCTCCGGCCGTATCAAATCGCTCAGCATGGGGCCTGCCAGCTGTCGCGGGTCGAATGCTCCATCGCGACTGTCCGAAAGACCGCGCAGACGCGATGCCGCTCTAGCGTTGCGTGTCCACTCAGCCTCCGCTCTTAGGCCACGAGCTCAATGTTGAAGATTGTCGCAGTAGGGGCGTTTTCCTAGGAGAAGCCCTTTCGTTAATCGCGAAGTTGATCGCCTCAACCGGCGGGCATAGACAACACTCCTGCTGATGTTCGTGCCGATAGCGGTCGGCGGCGTCGTACTCGTCTCAGGATACGCACTCGGCTACATGCTCAGCGTGAGCTTGAGCGCAAGGTAGCAGGCCTTCCTGGCTCGCCTGTGTGACGGCGTCGCAGATTTTGATTGAAGCCACGATCGTGTCCATGTGCTCCAGCACCGCGACGCGCTTCTCGTATGGCGCCCCGATCACGAACTGCAGGCCGAGCTTCTTGTAGAAGCTCATCATCTGGGCCTCCGCACGATACGCCAGTCACGAGGAGCAGCAGGAGGCCGAGCGCGAGCCAGCCGCTGCTGGCGCCGCGCCGAACAACAGGAACAACGTCGAGCCGAGGATGAAGTGTACCTCGGAGACCCCGGCCGCCGTTCGATCCAGACCCTATGTGCCCAATGCCGCGCCGTCCGAGGGATGCGATAAATGCCCCGGAGTCTGGGGGGTGCGGGCGAAATCTTCTACCCATTTCACCCGCTCTTCGCGTAAGCGCTTAGCTGAAGCGCCTCACGCTTTGCGGGCTCCTCGGGCTGAGAGCATCGATCTGAGACATCGGCTCAGCCTTGCGCGATCCGAGCTTGTGTGAGCCAGGTATGCGGGATCGCCGTCACTCATATTTGCCCCTCTGCAGATCGTGGGGATGACCACCTAGCTCCGGCCTCGGCCATGGCTGTACGCAAAGGTGCATTTTGCAAGAAAGTGTTCAGCATTTGACCGCGAGAGACTTTGCGTTATGGGATCGCGCCGCGACTTCACCTGGAAGATCACCTCCGCGTCGATCCGGACGGAGGTCATGTCCGAACCTCCAACGTGCCACAAACGATCCACCGCTGCGCACGCTGATCGCTAATTGCCGCTGGCCCACCGGATAAATGGACGAATTGACCGGTGAGCAGCTCAGATCGTTACCCTTTTTCATCTTTTCTCTCCGGCGCTTGCCCTTTGATACTTTGCGAGACGCCGGGTTGCGGAGTCGCACAAAGAGACCCATAGCAAGCCTTTTGAGCCTTGTAGTTGGCCAACGTTTGGACCAATACCGATGTAACCGGCTGTTTCAGTTTGTCCGGGATAGCTGCGGGGCCGTCCAGCGACTTCAGCGTCACCTCGATCAACTCGATCGCGCGATCCTTGTTGCCGCTCTCGTAATGGTACTGAGCGACCGCCGGATAGGACCGGAACTTTGGGGCCTCGCCGCGTTGCGGAGGATTCACTGCCAGAATGTGTTCGGATAACTCATTGCCCATCGCAAAGCGCTCGGCCTGCGGCAAATGAGAGTTGTCATTCGCCGGATCAAAGAGTTGGCGCATCGCCCCGACCATCCACAGCTCGGAGTTTTTGTTGATCGCGTCACGAACCAATTGGCGCATCACCGGCAGGCCGGCTTGCAAGTCGTGCATTTTGTGAAGCAACAGATCCGCATGGAGCAGGCGGAAGTTCACGTCATCCGGCAGAACAGCGACGGCTTCTTCGACCACCGAAAGCGCCTTCGCCCAATCCTGCGCCTTCAGCGCCGGCGTCAGTTTGGCGAAGATCGGCATTGTGAGTTTGCCCTCGGCGATCCGCTCTGCATCGGCGGCTTTCGCTTCATCGCTGATGCGCCAGCTGCCGGTCAGAATCTTCGGCAAAACGTCATCGAGTTGCGTCGGGGAACCGATAAAGGCGATGTGGCCGTCACGGTCGACGACGAACGATGTGGGGATCCCGACAGAAAAGCTGGAATCCATCCAAAGCTTGTCCATTTCGCGTGTGTAGTCGAACCCGACCCGATAGTTGAGATTCGGCAACTTTTCGGTCAACCATGCGTCCAACTTACTTCGGGCCTCGTCCGCTGTTTGAGCGCGTTCACGAGCTGCTATTCCGAGGACCTCAACTCCGCTATATCTGTATTTCTCTTGCAGCTGTACCAGATCGGACAGCGCCGCCAGACAGGGGGCGCACCAAGTTGCCCAAAATTCGACGATGTACACTTTCCCGGGCTGGAAGCTCGTGAGGGGCTGACCACGCAGCCAGTTCTCCACCTTGATCGGAGGAGCTGGAGATTCTAAGCCCAGCGCCATGTTACTCTCCAAAATTATTGTCAGAGGTTGCGCGACGTTTTGCGCTAGCTGATCTCCGATCGCGACCGCGACCGAGAGGGGTGGTGCCTTGGTGTAGGCGGGCTGCCGAGCGAGATCCGCAGCGAATGTCGGTGTCGCCGCGCTAAGCGTGACGACACACAAATTCGCAAGCAACAAGCTCTTGCTCTCACAAGCGGGCCACATCGGTTCAAGAAAGGATAGCATCGCTCGTTTCGCCTCTGGGTGCGCTCAGCACTTTCAGTACTGCTACACCCTAGTAGCAACGTCCGTGCCAGCATCGTCTGCGCGCATTAAGTGCCCAATTGCGCATGAATAGCTCAACGGCACTTCACGGCGACCAGTGTTTTGAATCCGACTGGCTTTGTGCCGCTGTCGGACTTTGAACAAGAATTGCGCACTTCGCGTCGCCAGAAAACTGAGATGTTGTGAGCCGCCGAACGAAACTTGGTAATCCCTGTCCCTAGCAGATAGGATTAGAGGCGAGCGACGATGTAGATCGGACTGGAACGAGCCAAAGCCCGTGGACCGGGGACACGTGTTCTGGTCGATGACGATGGAACCATTCGCGGCACTGCAGATGATGCCGCGGATCGGGGAGGCTTTGAAACTGTCAGTGCTCGCCATCACGCCAAGCGGTCCCTGCACCAAAAACTGGTACTTCGATTAGTTTGCTGTCCAGCCGCGTGTACCAGGGGGTCCCTGACGTCCCTATCGACTTCGAAAACCGTTGGCCCTCGATCGAAACAGATGCCGCCGATCGCCTCGATGGAGAAGGCTTATACAGGCGTTCACCTCCAGGTTTCTGACCAGGAGGCCGGCTGGACCCACCCGTTAGCGGCGCGCATCACTTCCTCGTCTCTTTGCGCAAGCTGCGGACCTTCAAGACCCATCGCGCTACAGCTGGATGACAGGTATCGAATAGGCAGATGGCGGCCCCTGCAATATGCGATAACCGCGGTACTGCGGAGCTAAACAGTGTGGCCCTAAGCAGCGTCGCCGAGGTCGCTTGACAACGGACGGGCCGCAGCGAGCGAGCCTTGGCGCTGCTTTCTTAA
>NZ_KB902815.1:0-39228 GCF_000379585.1 Bradyrhizobium sp. WSM2793
CGGTACTGCGGAGCTAAACAGTGTGGCCCTAAGCAGCGTCGCCGAGGTCGCTTGACAACGGACGGGCCGCAGCGAGCGAGCCTTGGCGCTGCTTTCTTAAGGAGCGCCGCGCAATTTCTTCCTCGTGAGCCGGAGAGCGCTTCGAGTCCTGTTGATCGTTTCGATTTGGACAAGGGAATTCACACGTCTGCGCGGCACCAAACGCACAAAGCGCCTAGCATATTGCTCCGCTGATGAAGCGCGGCCGCGAAACGCACCGTCGTCTTCGGCGATGCGACGCAAGGCATCGCAACTTGCCATCATTTCATTTAACAAACACGAATGTCCGTTCGGTTCGCACTTTGCCAACGAGTGGAAGCCGTCAACGATCCTGCGCCAAACTTCAGATTGCAGAACGGCTCAAGGCCTTGTCCGTCCCTCCGAAGCCGAGGCCACGACGGCGCGAGCCGCCGAACAAGGCGCGGACGTGATCACACTCGGTCAGGGCGAATCCGATTTCGAAACTTCACTTGCTGCCTGCGAGGCCGGCATCTGCGCAATTCGCGGCGGGCCGACGAAATGCACTCGCGGGGAGCAGGCAGCTGCGCGGGGCAGTCCGCGGACTTCAGTCGCGATCACGGGCTCGATTCCAGTATCGATCAGACCACGGTCCTTTGCGGCGCGAAGCAGGTCGTGTTCAACGCGAACTTTGCAAGTCTCGATACCGGGGCAACGGCGGTTCGGAGGCCGACGCAATGACTGGTTGGTGCGTTCTGTATGACACAGGACCCTTGACTCTGGTCAAGCCATCAATCTCGTCCAGAGTCGAATCTTTTCCCACAGGCGCTCGATCGCGCAATATGCAGCTGTCGAGGCGCTGTCTGGCGTCCGGGGTTCATCTGAGGCAATTCGCGCGCGTTTCCGCAACGCCGCGAACTCGTAGTCGCTAAGCTGAACCAGGCGGAAAGACCATCGCGCCCCTTACGCGGCGCATTTTACGTTTTTTCCTCCTGCGCCGGTTTGATCGGCAAACGCACGCCGGGCGGCAAGGTGACAGAGACTGACAGCCATGTTCATATCTTCTCGATGCGTTTGGGTCCCTGTAGTGGCCCCGGCGGCTTCCTGGCCTCGCCGTACATTCGCATCTCCCATGCTTCCTCGCTTGAGGATCTCACCCGCGCCTGCGATCGGATCATCACCGCTTGCCGCCCTATCTTGAAAGACTTCCCATGTCCCCTGCCAAAGCCAGCGCGCCCGGATGGCCGAAAGCGATCTTGTCCACATTATGCCAGCGCATAGCCCGGTATAGCGATCCTCGCGGAGGAAGCCGGTTTCGATGGGCTGTGGGCCTCCGGTTCGAACTGACATGAGCCTGATCGCGATGGCAGAGCATCTGGATATGCTGCGAGCAATCGCCGGGCGCACGACGATACCGATCGTGGCCGACTTCAGGAGCGACTTAAGGATGGCCGCGATTGGGGCTGACAGAGCTCGAGCAAGACGAAGCAGACATTCACGTCACGTCGTCAGCTATCGGTTTGGGCGCGCGACCGAAAGCAGGGTCAAGTTCGGATGAATTGACCGGTTGAAGATATGGTCACTGGGATCTCAAAAAACCATTCTCAGTAGCCGGTGCTGCAGATCGCGGGCCGCGGGCCTATCGCGCGCAATCACAAGGCACTCCACCGTGCCAGCCTCTTCGTCGGCGGCAAGCGGAATCACGCCCTCCTTGCGTGTGCGGTCGAACAGAAATCCTTCCTTGACGAAACGATCATGCGCTGTTTGGAGGGATCGTGATCGAACATTCCTCGCGGATAAAATAACGTTGCAACCGGAATAGTCGAAGCCCAGCAACCGGACGGCAATGCTGTGTAATACCGAGCCGCCACCCCAGCGGCCGTTCGCTTCATTAAACAGCAACCGTCCGTCATCCGCGAAAATGGCGTCAATGTTGATCATTCCGCGATATCCCAGGTCTCGCGCAAGCGCCACAAATCGGTAGGCATGCGCCTGGGCAGTCAACCATTGCTCGTTCCCGAGGTCGCTTGGAAGCTCAAGTCCTGTCCAGATCAGAGCTCTTTCGGATCGATCCGTGCTTTTACGCAGACGTATGTTTCCACTGTTCATGAAAACAATTGAACCATCATCCTCGATTTCATACTCGAGATAGAACAAAGACCCGGCCAAGTGGTACGATTCCACGACCAGCGTCTTACACGATTCTGTTGTCATCTCAGACCAAAGCGCGTCAGGATCAAACGACGACCATGAAATTTGCCGGGTATCTCTTGCCCCAGGAAGTGGATCGCTTTCATTGCCGGTCAGGATGACATTTCCGACTCCACCGGCTCCATTGTCCAGCTTTACAATGACGCTGCCGGTCTCGGATCTGAGGGAAGCGACCGCTCTGAATAGTTCGTTTGAGTCCGTCGTGACAGATCCATTGGGTAGCGGAAGTTCGACGCTTGTCGCCAATTGACGGAAGTGGCTCTTGCGGTTCAACAGATCAGGCCCTCGCTGCAGAGCGAAGTCGTCGCCGGTCTGCGGTATGCCCAGCATGGCCGCCAAGCGTGCGACGCCTTCAGTAGAGTAGCAGGGATACAATCGCCAGGTTGATTTCTGGCGAATATGTCTGTTGATTCGCTCAACAACAGTCTTGGACAGCAGTGTGCAATCATCAAGGACCGGCGATTGGCGGCCGCCTTCAGGTACAAGCAGACAAAGGCTCGATACGTCGAAATCGAGCGTCGCGCCAATGAAGGATAGCAGATCCGCCGGGATGACTACCGGGGAAACTATCAGGTCGCCCTCCTGAGCAAACCACGCTGAACGGTATGCCGAGTCGGCGGCCAGCGAAAGTTGAGCTGGTGTCAGATCAGCGCCCGACATTTGAGCCGTGCCGGCATTCAGGATCAAGATCCGCGGCATCCGCGACCTCCGGGCATTTGGACGCGATCAGGCAGGATCGTCATGCCAACAATGGTGAACTTGTTGCGCCGTGGTGAGGCACTGAGCGAAGGTTGATTTGGCGCCGTCTCGACGTCACCTGCGATGTAGCGGGAGAGCACGGCCCGCCTCCAATCTGCCGATCTCAATTGATGGCTCCTTTCGGGCTTGACCGCGTAGCGATTTCCTTCAGCAAAAAATGCTGGATCTTGCCCAACGCGGTTTTCGGTAGTTCTTGTGTGAAAATGATTTCGCGCGGCACCTTAAAACGGGCGAGCTGTGACTGGACATGCGCTATCAGCGCTTCCGCCTCGATCCGGGCCCCAGGTCGCCTGATCACATAAGCGACCGGTACTTCTTCCCAGCGCGGATCGGGTCGACCGACCACGGCGCATTCCACGACATCCGGATGGCCCGTAAGCACACGCTCTACTTCTGCCGGATAGACATTCTCTCCGCCCGAAATGATCAGGTTTTTCTTGCGGTCGTGGACCCAAAAATATCCATCTGCGTCGCAGCGGCCAATGTCCCCAGTGCGATACCAACCATTGCTCAAAGCCTCACGCGTCGCCTGTTGATTGCCCCAATATCCGCAAAAAACGTTGGGCCCACGGATTGCGATCTCGCCTGGAGTACCGGGCGGCAACTTGCTGCCCGAATCATCGATGATCGCCGCTTCGCAGCAGAGACCTGCCTGGCCGCTTGAGCCCTCAGGCACGAGATCTCCGCCGAGCTTCGTATACACAGCGATCGGGCAGGTCTCCGTCGAACCGTAAACCTGCAGGACTGGCACGCCGCGCGCGACAAAGCGCTCGACAAGGTGCTGAGGCACCATCGTCGATCCGGTACAGATTGCTCTGAGTGAGGATAGGTCGGTGCTTTCCCATCGACCGTTGCTGGTCAGGGCTTGCATCATAGCTGGCACCAGGGCTGCCAGCGTCGGCCGGTCACGCTCGAACGCATCAAGCATGGTCTCCGGCGTAAAGCGGGTGTGGATAGTCACCGTCGCGCCGTGATGCAAACTCGGCGTCGACTGGATGTTCAAGCCACCGACGTGGAAAAACGGCAAAACAGCCAGCGCGTGATCGGCCGAGGTGAGGTCGTGCATGTGCTGACTCATGATGCCGTTCCACAGCAACGCTTCCTGACGCAGCACGGCGCCTTTCGGTCGCCCTGTGGTGCCCGAAGTATAGACGATCAGAAGCGGGCAAGACGGGTCCGCTCGTGGATTGCGTCCGTTACCACAGTCTCCGTCCAGGAGATCGTCCAACTTGCTGCCGCCGAGAGGCGTAAAGTCCAACCCGACAAGAGAGGCATGGGGCACTTGCTTCGTCAGGACAGGCAAAGCTGCGTCGAACGACTGCTCAAGAACGAGCGCTTTTGCCCCTGAGTCTGACAAAATAAAAAGGTGCTCGGCGGCCGCAAGGCGCCAATTCAATGGTATGAGGATTGCGCCGAGCCTCGCGCAGGCATAGAGCAGCGCCAGATAATCAGGCCTGTTGAGGCTGAGGATCGCGATCCGGTCTCCCCTTTGGACGCCGAGCTGGCTCTTGAAGGCGCGAGCGATCCGCTCGATCCGTCGATTGAGGCTGACGTAGCTGAGAGTCCTCCCTTCGAAATGGATCGCGGTTTTGTTGGGAGTGTACGCAGCGTTTCGCTCGATCAGTGTGCAGAGATCCAACTTGTCATCCATGTGCCTCAGGCCCGCACAGTAGGTTTGTCCCGATGCGCTTCAGCCGCAACCCGGAATTGCTCGGCGAGGCCCCGATCACATGCTTCGGTTGACCTTTGTACACGCTACGATCACACGGCCTTGGCTGAGCCCGGTTCTTGATGGTTGTCATGGGTTGCGAACAATGGATATTGCTTGAGGGATCTCGGCCGATTCATCACTCATTCTGTTCTGCTGGGCGGCGGTCGTGTGCATCTGTCCGTAGTGATAGGCACACCACGAAGACAGTTTCTTGCCGCGTCGTTGATATACAGGCTCGCCGCACATATAGGCCGCTCTGGCATCTCCATCTTTGAAGCCGATGATGCAACGGCATTGGCCTTCAATATGGTCGATTAACAGGACCTTCTTGACGCCGTCGGGCTCTTTCAACTTGCTGCTCCATAATGCCAAGCAATATCTTCCGATGACGCGCTGGTCACGCGGAGCGACAATTGCAGCTCAGGCACTTTGAAAACCTGCGCCGTTCTGAGGCCCGCCGTCTGTCGCACCTTTGCGCGATGGAAATGCCTTGCCAGCCACGGGAAAGCAGTTTGAACAGAGCGGAAAGCCGGTTCGGCGAACTGATTTTGGCGCGGTGTCGCAGGAGGGGGTTGTTTCAGATTCGGGAAGCAGCGCCCCCCCGCAGGGGCTTCGGATGGAGGTCTGCGTCGATCAATTCTGACCTCGTCGGCTCTCTGGTGGCCCGGCCCAGGACAGCCACATAGTACCAGTTCCGGAATGCCGAACCATTCAAAGCTGCGTGCGAGCCGTCGCGCCGCAATCGTGACTCGCTGCATAGCCCTTCCGGCCGACCCCCGACCGGGGATGAGGATCATGACCGACCATCGGGGCGTGGATCTGACCAGCTGAGACATTCGCAATCCTTCACAATCCCGGCGGCAGACCAAGATCCAACTTCAAGACCGTACAACTTAACGTTACGTCCGATTCAAGCCCTTTTAGGCAGCGGTGTGAACGTGGCCAAGCTCTCAGGCTGCCGGAAACGGGCCGTCGGCCGGTCTGCTGTCGGACGCGTTCAGCGCTGCGATTTGCGTCAGGAAAGTTCGTCTTCCCTTGAGATCAGGGTCGCTGCCGATGAGCCCGGAAACGCTCGCCTTTCCGCGACCACGTGCTCACTGCCCTTGGAGCGGATTGCGCGCCTGACGTCCTGCCGTCATTGAATAGCTCAGTCACTTCTGTCCGGCGCTGACCCTGCAATGCCAAGTGCGGCATCCGACCGATAGTTTCGATCAGGTCGCCTGATGGGGCGCAGCCTGTTGCTCTTTGGGCGTTCGAGGAACGATCCCGCGAATGTGCCGGCGGCCGTCATCCAACGCACGTCGCGGTTGCTGAGTTCGCCTGGTGCCGGGATTATCGCAGCGTCTGATAGAGGCGGTACAGCAGCCGCGCGCGAGGTTCAATCGACGAGATGTAGAGTTGCTCATAATGCGTATGCGCGCCCTTGCCGTCGACGCCAAGGCCGTCAAGGGTCGCGGTATGCGGCGCGGTGAAATTGCTATCGGAGCCGCCGCCGCTGAACGCGTCGAGCAGCTCGAAGCCAAGCTCGGCGGCAAGATTTTTGGCGTGTGCGTAAAGCGCGGCACCGGCGCTGGTCTTCTCATATGGCGGACGGTTCAATTCGCCTGATACCTTCACGCTGACGCCCTCGGTGCGCGAGCTGATGCCGAGAATCTTCGGCACCAGCTCGTCGGCATGGGCCATGGTCGGGACGCGCATGTCGACTTGCGCATAGGCCAGTTCCGCGACCACGTTAGGCCTGGTGCCGCCGCGGACGACGCCGACATTGACGGTGATACCGCGTGTGAGATCGTTCATCGCCTCCAGCGTCTGGATCACATGGCCGAGTTCCCGGATCGCGCTGCGGCCGTCCTCGGGGCGTGCGCCGGCATGCGCGGGCGCGCCCTTGATCAATACGTCGAAGCGCGCAACGCCCTTGCGCCCGGTGACGACCTTGCCGCCGTCGCGCGCCGGCTCGGTCACCAGCACGTATTTGGCCTGGCGGCCCTCGGCCTCGATCAGCGCGCGCGAGGTTGGGCTGCCGATCTCTTCGTCCGAGACGTAGAGCTGGGTGATGCCGAGCGGTGGGCGTACGTCGTCGGCGCAGATTTGCCGGAATGCGTGATAAGCGAGGTAGGCGCCACCCTTCATGTCGTAGATGCCGGGGCCGAACGCACTGTCGCCGTCGATCTTGAATGGTAGCCGTGCGATAGATCCCATCGGATGAACGGTGTCGAGATGGCTCAACACCAGAATGCCCGGTACGCCCTGCCCCCAAGAAGAGCGGGTGACCAGATGATCGCCGCAGCCGTCACGCCCCGCAACGCGCTCGACGCTGGCCGGCAGGTCGCGATAGCCTGCTGCGACGACATCAGCCAGTTTGTTGATTTGATCCGGCCGCTCCGTCGGAGATTCGATCACGACCCAGCGGCGAATGCCCTCCAGAATCGGGGCGATTTGGAACGCGTTGCTGGACATAGTTGTTTGACGCCTTTGAATTCCATTGTCATCGCTTCTGCAAGATCATGACATCACCCCGTGTACTCACATCAGAATCGAGGCCGAACATCTAGAAAGTCGCCAACCGTTGTGACCCAGGTGTGCCTCTCGGATCCGATCTTGGTGCGGCAACGATGTACGCGCCTGTCGATTTTAACGGAGCTACCAAAGCTGGTAGTTTTCGACGGGATTATGCGCCCCAAGAAGAAGGCCGTTCTGGCTTGGCCGTTCTGGTGAGCTGTAATTATTCTGATCAGGACCTTCCTGCGACATCCGCGCTAATCGCGTTGTCTTGACCAGATGACCCCCGCGCGACTTAGAGCGGGGGGTCGCCGGCCAGCCCCAGCATAGCACGAGCGGCGAAGCGGAAATCGCCGGAGCTGAGGGGACCCGTCAATACGAGCTCTAGTCTGTGAAACCAGTTGCAGGCCGGGCGACTTGTTTGATGACTGTCGTTAGAAGCGACTAGGCATTGAGGCCATCCACCGTTCTGCCCTCCCGACGGCATCTGCGCAAGCCGCACTCAGTCAAGCAGTAACGTTCGAAGTGCGCCCCGGAAGTTGATCAATGGATTTCCACGGCCTTCTCGGGTCGCGATAATTCGCCCGATAAAGATGGTATGTGTGCCAAGCACCTTGTGGTCATACAAGACGCATTCGAGCGCGCAAAATGCGTTCGGCAATAGCGGCACATCGAGCACGCCCTGATTCCAGGGCGCGGTATCGAAACGGTGAGCGCCTTTCGCCCCCTCCCGACCGCCAAAACGCAGGGCAAGGTCCTCCTGGTCACTGCGGAGAAGACTGACTCCAAATCTGCCGCTGGCAAGGATCTCATCATGTGCCTCGGAGCGGGCATTGATGCCAACGACCAGGCACGGCGGCTCCATGCAGATGGACGTCACAGAACTCACCGTCAGTCCACGTCGTCCGGCTGCCGTTCCGGTCGTCACGATGGCGACACCGCTCGCCAGATTTCGCATGGCCTGACGAAACTCCGCCGGTTGAATAGACGGCATTTCCCGAATCGCAGGAGAGAACTGGTGGCTCATGATCCGCCTCTGGAGTTGTACCCCATTTCTAATGTCTCCGTATCCAGAGACGACTTTGGCTCCTATTGGGCCCGTAATGAGGTACCCGGTGTCGGAATTGCGTGACGAGTAAGCTCAGATGTCGTCTGGATCAGCTACATTCATGGCCGGACGGACGTGCAATATCTCGCCTCGTTAAGCCGGATCGGCGATACCAGCGACGGAACTGAGAATTGCCGCCGTCACGTGTTTGGACAGGACCCTCCTGAATCAGGAAACCGCGCTGAGCAGCCCGGCGACGCGCCAGTGCACATGGAGCCGTGGTCGCGATCCGAGCAGCTGGGCTGCAACCTCGCTGGGCGCCCGTGCGGCCGATTGCGGTACCGGCGCCTGCCAGAGTTTCTCCGCATGTAGACGGCATCGGCGCACCTAATGCGCTCTTAGGAGAACACGCTTTTTTGCCTCGAGAAGATGCTCATCGAGCGTCGCGTGCAGCGCACCCCGCAGCTCCGGCGGAATCGAACTATCTGTATCGATCAATTCCCGAAACTTCCGAATGATGTGTTCTATCTCTGCAATAGATCCAAGTGTTTCAATCCTCTGCCAGGACATCATCGATTGTCTCCTTTGGCGCGCAGCGTGCTTCGTCGCCGCCCGTCACCTCGGCAACCCCGACTGCAACAGGGTCTCGTCGGTAAAAAATGGCTCTCGGGCCACGTGCTCAGCGCGAATTGCTTTGATCGGGGCGAGCGCAGGCGGCGCACGCTCCCTCAAATCCCGCAGAAGGGACGCGCATTCGTGGCTGCAATATTTTCGCGCTCGTGCGCAGCAGTCTTGGTCGGAATACTGGAACATCGGCCAGCTCGGCTGTCACGCGTTCGAAACCGCGATTAGCCGCTTCAGCCGAGCGGCTGCGCCGCCGCCATCAAGTGATTCTTGTCCAAGTGCTACGCCTTCCTGCAGGGTCGAGGCCCGTCCGGCCACGACCAATGCCGCCGCCGCGTTCAAAAGCGCGGCGTCGCGAAATCGACCTGATTCGCCATCAAGCACATTTTGCAGGGCAACGGCATTAGCCTCGGCATCGCTGCTCTCCAGCGCGTCGTTGCGGCAGCGGGGGAGCCCGGCTTCTTCCGGCGCCACTTCGAAGGTGCGGACTGTACCCGCCTCAAGCGCAGCGACAAAGGTTGGACCGGTGAGGGTTATTTCGTCGAGCCCGTCCGAGCCATGAACAACCCATACCGACTCAGCACCAAGGTTCTTCAAGACGTACGCCAGAGGCTGCACCCATTCGGGAGAGAATACCCCAACGATCTGCCGCTTGACCTTGGCCGGATTGGACAGAGGCTCGATCAGATTAAAGATCGTGTGGGTTCCAAGTGCGCTGCGGATCTGCCCGATGCGCTGCATCGCCGGATAATGGGCTGACGCAAACATGAAGCCGATGTCGGCTTCCTGCACACAACGTGCGATGGCCTCAGGCTTGAGATCGACCTTCACACCGAGGCGCGCCAACACGTCTGCGGCGCTTGAACCCGAAGACGCAGTGCGGTTGGCATGCTTGGCCACAGGAATGCCGGCCCCGGCCACGATGAAGGAAGCACACGTCGAAACGTTGGCCGAATACATAGGGGTGTCGCTCGTGCCAGCGATACCGACGGGGTCGCATGCCGCCTCGACGCGCGGCCTTCTGTTCCGCATCGCGGAGGCGGCGCCGGTGACTTCTTCGACCGTCTCGCCCCGGACCCGCATCCCCATCAACAAGGCGCCGATTTGCGAGGGAGTCGCGTAACCCGACATCACGCTGTCGAAGGCTGACGCAGTTTCCTCACGCGTCAGAGTGGCGCCGGTGGCAACTTTGCCGATGATCGATTTAAGCGCTTCCATCGAACTTTACACATTCCTTGTCCAAACCTAGGGCTCTTCCGTTCAACCAGGCATCGTTGAGACCTGGCACCGGTTGCCTTGATGCAGCTGCCCGTCCCATCCGCAACGCGCCATGGCCTCATTGATGCTCGAGGCTGCAGTCGGTTGAGTGTGCGCACCCTTGGTGAGGCTACAACCTGACGCTACGTGAGGGTCAAGCTCTCCATTTCGGTGGTGCCGTCGAGAGGAGATCGTCGGCCAATTAGAACACTGCAGTTGCTTGACGCCAAGACCGATGGCACTGTCTCGCGCCCGCTTGCCGCTTCCGCAGCGGCCTCTTTACCGCGGTGTTCCGGCCGGATCACCGCATCCTTCAAAGCATTTTAGCTTTCCAGCGCCGGCATCGTGGAGCGTTGAAGCGGCTTCTTCTGCCTGCTTCGAGGCTATCGGTGCTGGGTAGATCGAGCCCGATCTCAGCTGGCTGTACAAAATGCCCCCACCTGATTGTAAATGAAGCTGCGCAGGGCAGCCCTCATAGAGCGATCGACGCGTCCCGTTGATCCGCCCGCATCTCAGGCGGTGAGCCGCCCGTGTTCGGTCCTGCCTTACAGTCGGAATACGCCGTACTGCGGCGCGTCGATCGGCGCATTGAGCGAAGCGCTCAATGCGATTGCGAGGGCAGTTCTGGTATCGACAGGATCAAGAATGCCGTCGTCCCAGATTTCCGAGGTCGCATAATAGGCACCTGACCGCTCGCGATATTCTTCAAGAATCGGCGCTCGAATGGCTGCCAATTCCTGGTCCGAGAGGCGCCCTCCGGCCCGAGCCAATTGTCTCGCCTTG
The DNA here is from genome assembly GCF_000379585.1 of Bradyrhizobium sp. WSM2793. Taxonomy (NCBI): domain Bacteria; kingdom Pseudomonadati; phylum Pseudomonadota; class Alphaproteobacteria; order Hyphomicrobiales; family Nitrobacteraceae; genus Bradyrhizobium; species Bradyrhizobium sp. WSM2793. The sequence continues at coordinate 10,890 of NZ_KB902815.1, forward strand.
ACGTGGGTGAGAACTCCGGCGGCCTGTTCGGCGCCCATCGCGGATATCTGAGAATTCGGCCAGCTGAACACGAATCGAGGATCAAACGCGCGTCCCGACATAGCGTAAGTTCCCGCGCCGTGCGAGCAATTACAAATGATCGTAAACTTCGGCACGGACGCTCCGGACACCGCCATGATCAGCTTGGCCCCGTCCTTGGTGATCCCACGCTGTTCATATTCGCGGCCGACCATAAACCCCGTGACGTTCTGCAGGAAGAGCAGGGGCGTCCGGTTCTTGTCGCACAGTTGAATGAAATGAGCCCCCTTTAGCGCGCTGTCGCCGAACAGCACGCCATTATTGGCGAGGATTCCGATTTGATATCCATGAAGCCGCGCAAAGCCGCACACGAGTGATGTCGCATAGCGCGGCTGGTATTCTTGAAATCGGCTGCCATCGACCAGACGAGCGATGATCTCTCGCATGTCGAACTGCGCTCGCGTGTCCTTTGGAATGATCCCGTAGAGTTCGGACGCACTATAGGCGGGCGGCTCGGGCGCTACTCGATCGATCGAGGTCTTCGCTGGTTGGTGGAAACGAGCAACGACGTCGCGGGCAATCGCAATTGCATGGATCTCGGAGTTTGCGAAGTAATCACTGGTGCCCGACACGCTGGTGTGCATGAGCGCGCCGCCAAGTTCTTCGGCGGACACTTGTTCGCCGGTGGCAGCCTTCACAACCGGAGGGCCGCCCAGAAAAATCGCTCCAGTACCTTCGACGATAATGTTGTATTCACTAAGCGCCGGGACGTAGGCCCCTGCCGCGGTGCAGTGGCCCATGACGATGGCGACCTGCGGCACTGCCATCTTCGAGAGAACGGATTGATTGCGGAGAATTCGACCGGCATGGTAGCGATCAGCAAAGAATTCCGCCTGTAGAGGCAGGAACCCGCCGGCGCAGTCGCACAGGTGAACCACCGGCAGACGGTTTTCGATCGCTATGTCCAGGGCCCGCACGATCTTCTTGACCGAGAGCGGATACCATGCGCCGCTCTTCACGCTGGCATCGTCGGCGTGAACAATAACTTCTCGTCCCGCCACAATGCCGATGCCGACGACCTGGGCGGCGCCGGGCACCTCGCCGTCGTATGCCTTGTTAGCCGCCAGCGTCGAAAGCTCCAGGAACGGAGTTTCCGGATCGAGCAAGGCCGCGAGTCGCTCACGAACAAACAGTTTATTCTGTCGACGCAGCCGCTCGAAGTCCCGCTCGGGCCGGTGGAAGCGGGCAACGCGTTGGCGCTCCTTCAATTCGGCGGCAAGTTGTCTGTTGTGCAGGTCGTTGCGACGAAATTCCTGCGAGTTCACATTCGCCACGGAACCGATCCGCTGCATTTCAGCGCCCTTCTTTGGAGAGCGTGACCAGCACAACGTCGTGCTCGAAGCTCTCACCTTCCTTGACGTGAATTCGATCGACGATGCCATCCTGTGGTGAGCGTATGATCGTTTCCAGCTTCATGCTCTCAATTGTCATCAGTGCCATTCCCGCCGACACCGATTGACCAGACGAAACTGTGATTGCAACAACAAAGCCAGGCATCGGCGCCCGGGCCACCAGAACGCGAGTCTCGTTATTCCCGGAAGCGGACGCTCGCAACGGGTCATTGTAGCGCAAAATGCGCGTCCTGCCGCAGATGTGGAGGTGAATGAGCTCCCCCTCGATGGCGAACCTGACCGGTTCGCTCTCGCCCGCAATGGTCAAGATGCCGCTGCTGTCGCTGCGATGGGTGAACGCAACAGGGGCAATCACCTGGTCTCGCAGATGAAGCCGGTAGCCCTGCTGGCTGGATGAAAGCCACAATTCATGATCTACGCCGTCGACCTCGAATGAGTGATACACGTCAATTTCTCCAACTGCCGAGTGCTGCGTGAAGCTCGGGCACGGCGTCGGCCGCTTCGCGGACCGGTCTCGTCAGGAGAGCCGCCGATGCCAGGAACGCAGACATTCCGGCAGCAAAGTTGCGCGCTGCGAGATCTGGGTTTTCTTCCAGGTATCCCGTATGGAACTGACCGCCAAGAAATGCCTCATCGCAAAGAATCCGGGCGAGCAAGTTCGCGTTCGTCTCGCACCCAAGCAGAACCAGTTCGCGAACGGCGCGATGGGCTTTCAGAGCAGCCTCTATGCGGCTCGGTGAATGCACGATGATCTTGGCGAGCATGGGATCGAACGCCGGCGTGATGTGCTGGCCTTGCATGATGCCGCTGTCGATTCGTACGCCATCCGGATACTCGAGAAGAAGTACTTTGCCGGTGGTCGGGACGTATCCGCGTTCGGGAGCTTCCGCGCAAAGCCTGAGCTCGATTGCGTGCCCATTTGAAACAATGTCGGACTGCGAAAGTGCAAGTTCGCGGCCCGCTGCCGCATAGATTTGTTCGGCGATCAGATCGACGCCGGTGATCATCTCGGTCACCGGATGTTCGACCTGCAGGCGTGTATTCATTTCCAGAAAGTAGAACTCTCCGCCGCTGAAAATGAACTCGACCGTTCCTGCATTCTGATAGTTCGCTGCACGGGCGATGCCGACGGCGGTCTCGCAAATCCGGGTCCGCAATTCTGGTGATAGCGCTGGCGAGGGCGTTTCCTCGATGATCTTCTGGAAACGGCGCTGTACCGAACATTCGCGCTCGAAGAGATGGACCAGGTTACCGAAGGAGTCACCGAGCACCTGTACTTCAATATGTCGCGGGCTTTCGATATATCGTTCAACATAAAGTCGGCCATCTCCAAAGTAGCGACGCGCTTCACTGCTCGCCTGCTCGATGGCTGCCTCCAACGTAGCAAGGTCTCGTACAATTCGCATTCCCTTGCCGCCACCGCCCCCTGATGGCTTCACGAGCAAAGGAACTCCAATAGCCCGCGCTCTCGAAACGAATGTCGCCGGATCATCTTCCTCGATGGCGCAGGGTGCGACTGGAAAGCCGTTGCCCTGAACGAAATTACGGGCGCGGATCTTGTCGCCCATTAGCTCGATAGTTTCTGGAGCGGGTCCGATGAACGCAATGCCGGCCTTTATCACTGCCCTGGCGAATTCCGCACTCTCAGAAAGCATTCCATAACCCGGATGTAGCGCGCCGGCGTTCGCCTTGTGGGCGGCAGCGATGATCTGCGCGATGTCCAGATAGCTTGCGATCGGCGTGCGGCCGCTGATCGGAATAGCCAAGTCGGCCATTGAGACGGCCGGGCTTCCCGCGTCAACCTCGTGGTAGGCAATTGCAGAACGAAGTCCAAGCTTGTGCAACGTTTTGATGATACGTACGGCTATCTCACCCCTATTGGCGATCAGAACTGTATCGAAGGGTAATTTGTGCATTCGCCTATCCGGACAAGCGCGATTGAACCAGAGCGTCCGTCAATGTGGGCGGCCTTGCTCGTCACCTGACCTCGCGTGACCGTCCTGCAGGTCAGGCTGGGACCACGTCTGGGCATGAGGCAAGCGAAACAGGCCGCCACATCCTTCACCTCGAGTCGCTGCTTCTCTTGTCAGTGTCTCGCACGGAGATCACGTAGCGACATTGCTGACTGAGGCTCGCTTGCTTGGATCTGAGGCAGGCAGTGATAGCGGTGCGATCTGGTATGTGGTTGCTACAAAGGCGGAACACGTCCTGAGTGCAAGCCTCTTTCTCTTCAGCGGTCGGCGTTTGATCGCGCGCGTTGACCGGCCCCGGGATTACAGCTGTCATTGCGAGGGCAAGAGCGATGGCGCAGTGGTAGATCTTGAGGCGCGAAGCCAACTGAGTGCGTTGATTTTGAGTCATGATATCCCTTCAACTCGGTGGGTCTGCGGTATTGTTGTTCCTGCGCGAAGCGCAACATGGCCTGTCAACCGGGAAACAGGCCGGAACTGCTTAAGTACGGTGCGCGCAAGCTCGTTCTCCCGCTTTTGCGGTCCTGACTGGACGGTGCTGGTCATCTGCCCGGCACGACAGAAACGAGACCTGCCGTAGTGGCGGAGCCCCACGAAGAAGGGAAGAACTGGCGGCTGAGCTGGCCCAGCAAGTGATCATTTGGAGCTTCCGGTGATTGTGCGTCGGTGCATGCCTGCGACGCCCGGTCGAAGGGGCCCGGGCCAGCTATCGCGAGGTAGAGAGATCAGGCAAAAGCCAGGTGCACTCAAGCCATTATTGATGATGCATGCGATCGTTCAGAGCGAACCATGATGGCGCGTGTCGAGGCTATGTTTGGTGTAATCGCGCCTGTGTTCCACCTTATGTGAAGACGGCGGGTGGGGTATCTGGGATGGAGCCTTCGTCTTGCGTCCGTTCCGGTGAGGCTACGGTGATGGGAGCGCCTGCCGTGCAGATCTCGAAACGCGCGATTACGTCCAGCCACGACAGGAGCAGCCTCCGATGAAGCGCGGACAAGAGTGCAGCTGGAAGATCGTATCGTCCTGATTGTGTCGTGCCAGGTGAGTTTAGATGTTTGAGACATTCGCAATTCTCATGACCTGTCAGCAAGCGTCTGGATTGTCGGAGGTGGTTCCCACTTGTCCAGGATCGTACAATCTGACGCTACGTGCGATTCAAGCCCCTTCGTGCGTCTGATCGTCTGAGGATGTCGGGGCTGTGCATTCTTCGTACAAACTTCGGCTGCAACGCGCACTTTGGTGTTTCGGAACAGCGGCTATGCATGGCGATTGTCCGCTTCGGCAACCGCGGCCACGAGCGTCGCTGTTACGTGATTATACGGAGCGCCGCTGTCGTATTTCTTTGATCTGCGAATTGCATGCTCGCGGCATGAATCCGAAAAGTAAACTCTACCAGCCCGACCACTGGCGAGCCCGTGCGGAAGCAACGCGAAAGAAAGCGGAAGCGCTCGCAGACGGCAAACCCAGAGACAGGCTGCTTAAGATTGCCATGGAATATGACAACCTGGCTCGGCGTGCCCACTTGTGGCAGACGCGCAGAGACGAGGACGATACGTGGCCTGAGCAAGAGCTGTAAAGCGTCGCTGCGGTTCGATAAAAAGCGCCCCAGCCGGTTGATCGCTACCCGACCAATGGCTAGGCAAATGTCGCTCAGCAGGCAAGTCAGCGGCGCTTGTACGGGACGGCGGCACCGTAGGGCGAGGCCCGACGGTCCTGTGCCGCGCTCTAGATCGCGACACGTACGTCGAGCGCTGAGCAGGCCGCCCAACGGCCACTTCAGGTCTACTCGTTTAGTCAGCTTCTCGAAAGCTAGTCCTCTTACCATGAGCATGCTGGAGCCCTAGACCTGCATTTGCAGTCAATGCGTCGCGCTGAACGAAAAGGCCGGATGACATCCACGCGTGGCAGTGTTGAGCTGTGACAGGTCAGTGTTTGGCACTTCGTCGCGGCTGCAATCCAGGCCGGCAAGCTGCCGGCATATCAGCTTCGTCAATTCGAGAGCGTCATGCCTCGCTATTTCGTTCGCGTCGGTCGGAAGGGCGGATTTTATGTCCAGGTAGCGGCGCCAGGTGTGGACTTGAACCAAGTCTGTGAAAGAGGTCTCCACGTGCGATTGATGGTGCGCATACGTTGCAGCCGCATACGAGAGGGTCCTCGCGCCGTTGCTATCGGCGAGATTATTTCAGAAGAACGCTCTGATGATCCAGTAGATACCGACCCAAAGCAGCGCATTTATGAGGAGTGCGGCCAGCGGCCAGAGGTTCCACCGCCTTTGCGCCTGCCGGGAGCGACAATCGGCGCCGTAATGCTTGATCGTTGGGTGCTTTGGTGCGCGCCAATGCGTCATTTCATCAGACGCCGCGCTGGTCCACGGAAAATTGCCAGGCTTTGCATGCCTCGTATCACTCATAAATTCGCAGTTCTCTTTCAAAGCGCGATTATCAGAATCCTTGTTTGTCGCGCGGCGAGCATCTGGCCGATGATATGCTCGCGCATCGCCGGTACAGGGAGGTCGCGTTCCGTCACCACAGCAATCTGCATGCCACGACGGAGAAGTGCCGGCATCGCTTTGATAGAAGAAAAAGCGCGTCTGTCAACGTTGACGACACGGAGTCGCTGCCCGTGGTCGGATTCGCGACGTCGACGTCTGAAAGACAACACCCGCACTAGCAGGAAAAGGGCGAGCGCTTCGCGAGCGCCATACCGGAAACAATGCGTTAGGAGTTGCATCGTAAGTGACGCGGGAAGATCGGCCGACGATCGCAGTTGCAGTCAATGAGATCGAGTAATCATTGTCTCTGATCGTTAGCTTACAAGGAGGCAGCGAGATGGCAGGCGATCCGCTGGATGTTATCAGCTCGAAGACGGTTCATGCGAGGGATCCGCGGCTCTGGTGCGAGCCCGTTCGATTTGGCCCCCATACAACTCAATCGTGGTCATATAGATGGCGCATTGGCACTGTTTCAGACTCGGCGAGAAGGTTGCGAATGATCAAGTACGACCTCACGAAGCAGCAATATCGCCGCGAAGCGTCACCTGGTGCCGCCACTGGTTTTGCGAGCCATCATGGAATGTAGATGTCAAAGGCCATTATAGGGAGCATGCCATGATGACGATCGATTCATTGAAGACGAGGTGACGGGCCAAGAGCAGCGGATTTCATGTGCTCAAGCAGGTCGCCATGAGACATGAATGGGCACGGGCACGAACGCTTGCTTAAAGCGCGAAAGCTCGATGGCAGACATTACTGTTGCTGATGCCCGCGCTCTGTTCGGCGATGTGCGGTCAGCACTGGCTGGCATCGATGAGCAAGATGCTTCGCATGGGAGGGGCTCGAAGACGCAGTTGTCCGATGAGCGAACCCGTCGGGCCACCATGAGTGGGAAGGTGCAATCCGCGGGCTGATTCGCCATCGCTCAGATCATGCACGGCTCATAGTCAGGCAATCAGCGGCGATTGAGAGCGTTCGTCGGCAACAATGCGAGCGTTAGAAGACTAATACAGGAGAACGAGTGATGATGGACATCTGCAGCTTTCTCATGTGGTTCGCTGAAGAGTGGCATAGGAACGCTGGGCCGAGGACCGAGCCGGTTGATGAGTTACGAGACAACGTCATCTACGTCGAGTTCAAGGCCATCCGAGAGGCAAAGGAGGGGGCGTGCGAGCTCAGATCATAGAGAAGCTGGAGGCCGGTCGCGTGCAATACGGCCAGTTCGCTACCGTTCCGGGATCAGGCCCTTGCGGTCTGTTCTTTGTGCAGGGGCCTTGCGGGTGTGAACTCAAGATAAGTGGACTAGTCCGTCCTGGCTGGGAGCATGTCGCTGTCTCGACGCCGCGGCGCTGTCCGAATTGGGACGAGATGTGCTTTGTCAAAGACCTGTTCTGGGATGAAGAGGAGTGCGTCATGCAACTGCATCCGCCACATTCGCAGTATGTGAATAACAGCCGATATTGCCTGCACCTGTGGAGACCCACTCATCGGGACATCCCAATGCCGCCGCCGAGCTTTGTAGGCATCGTTGGGCTAGGGCCATCAGAAGCGGCAATGTTGTTTGCGCGGATGAGCGCGACAGCATGATGAGCTCAGTTAACGATATCCGAGCGAAAGATGAGGCCGAGCGGATGCAGAAGCACCGGTTCGGCACCGCCGGAATGAGGCGTTACAAGCGGATATATGTCAGGACCGATCGCCTGTTGCAGTGTGCAGGGTGGGCTGAGCTGAATTCGCTGCTGTCAAGAAAGAGCCGCTGACAGTGCACTGATCCGGTTTCAAGTGATGTCTCGTATGTCCAGGCCCCGCCTCGGCCACAAGGCGGGGTCGCCGTCACCCTGACTGCATCCGGAATTGCGCAAGCTAGGCCTGCCGGTCGCTGTGCAAGAGCGGTTAGCTCGTCGAGCGGGGCTGGTGAGCAGAGACGGTCGAGTCACCAAATAGCCAGCTGGGGCAGTAGCTTCTCCAAGCTTATCTGGTTGTCAGCTCGTCGTCAGCTTGCCGCGAATATCATTCGCAGGCAGGGTGTAAGCAGCCCGCGCTCGCTCTGACGAAACGTACGCTGAAGAGGCAGGCGAACCATGTATAATCGAGTTAGTGGCCAATCCACGCGCCTTAATCAAACTGACGAACCGAGTCAGGTAGACAGTAGCGAATTTGCGCAAACACTGACGGATCTCGCTCAACGGGAGAGCCCGCCATCTGGGGAATTGTCCGACAAAATGGGGCTCTGCTGCAGCAAGCCACATACCTCCGATGCAAACATTTACAGTCCAAGCTCCTCGGACCCCAGCACATCCTCTCTGTCCTCCCGCTCAAATCCATCCTCTCCAGCGAGGCCTCTCCGTCCTCTGTTCGAATTCAGGACTGCTGAATTGCCCGAGGCCAATGTCAACGGAATCTGCGTCGGATTGGCAGCGGAGTGGCTCCTCAATCTCCCAAGCAGCCCTTCATCCCGGATGAGGGCGCTGCGCCCGGGTACTCAAAATCACAGCTCAGCGGCAGTGCGGCAGCAGCGGTATGAAGACCTCAAGACTCTGTTGCGAAGCGATAGTGCGGAAGGTTCTCACAACCTTCAGGCAAAAAGCACGATGTTACGCGAAGCCGGCCTAGAGCCGTCCGCCGAACAGACGCGATATAGGTTTGGTACATCTTCGCGCATTGACCAAATCGTGAACGAGGTCACCGACGATCCATCGATCTATTTGGTCGGCTTGCGTTTCGCCGGAGGTGGCGCCCACACAATCGCAACGTCGACATCGAATGGAATGACGACCCTCTTTGATCCTAACTATGGGGAATTTACTGTTCGGTCGGATCAGATGGGTGAGTTGTTCAAAAGTCTTGCCGACCGGTACAGCAACCTGAACGAACATGATATATCGACAGTCGTCACACAAAGGATGACGTGAGTGTTTCGGAGGTTCCAACGGACCTTGCCGATGCCCACGCGCGGATCCTTTCGCGATCGATACTGGAATAGCCGCATCGCCTCCGACAGTGCAACACCACGGCCGGGAACACGGATTTTGCCGCCCTGAACGTGCGCCCGACGTCATACCGGAGCTCGCCGCGGCCCGTCAGATGTTGGAGCGGTACGCTTCGACGGAAGCTAGAAAGTAGTGCAGCGAGGGGTCGAATGTTCAGAGATAGACGCTGGCCGCACTCAGGTTTGATGGGCTCGTGCCCTCGCGCGTCAAAGCGTGAATGGCCTGCGCTTGCACTCAAGTGGACCGACGGCCCGTTAGAGCTTGGTGAAAGCAGGCTAAGCTCCTCGTGTGGGTTTCGATGCCTCAAGCCCCTTGCGCTCAGGGCTAAGAGCGAGCACCAGGCATCCACCACAGCCGGCACAAGCTGTATTTCGTCTGCTTCGGAATGATCGCCGGCCTCTTCTCTACTGACGTCGCCAGCCAAACAGGTGCTGCGGCGGCGATCCCAGTCTCACACCTGAAGCAGCGCGGGCGCGACTCGGCGCTGGTCGGGCTGGGATGGATCAGACGCTGTCCCTGCCACGCCCGCACTACTGATTGAAGTTAGCAGAAACGTGACTCGGCGCCCAAAAGCCCCACGCATACACAGGGCAAGCGCTGTCCCTATCACGCGCCGCTAACTTCAACGGCGTTGTACGCGGATTAGCTTTCCGAAAGCTGACGAAACCCGACGCGATTCAGAAAACGAAAAGCGGCCAGTGTGGGTCGATGCCCTCTGTCTGGAACCCACCATCTGCCAGCGGATCGCCCGATGCTATTGACAGAGCTGAAGCCCCCGATCGCTACCGTGTCGATTACCGCCGCCGCTAGCTAGTACATCGGCCGTGCTCGGATCGAGCAAGTTGCCATTGGCGTGCCGGTAAAGACGGACCGCACATTCAGGTAGAATGTAAGGCCGTATGTCCGCCTCTTCCAGTGAGGTGGCTCGCCCTACACTGCGCGTCCGAGGGTTACTCGGGCGTACCGAGCCGATCCTCATCACAGGAGGACGAGCCGTGGCAGATTATAGGGAAGCATTTGTCGGAATCGACGTCGCGAAGCTGAAAAACGCCATCGCGATCGCGGAAACAGGCCGGGAAGGAGAGGTTCGTTTCTTCGGTGAGGTCGACGCGTCGGCCACCGCCATGCGCCGGGTTGTTGAACGGATCGCCAGCCGGTTTGGTGGTGTGCATTTCTGTTACGAGGCCGGTCCGACTGGCTATGGCCTTTATCGCCTGATCCGGTCGCTCGGCCATGAATGCACCGTGGTTGCGCCATCGCTGATCCCGAGGAAGCTGGGCGATCGCGTGAAGACAAACCGCCGGGACGCTATTTCTCTCGCCCGGCTGCTGCGCGCCGGCGAGTTAACGGCGGTGTGGGTTCCCGATGAAAGCCACGAAGCGATGCGAGATCTCGTCCGCGCCCGGGCGGCGGCGGTTGAGGCGCTGCGGGTCCAGCGCCAGCAGGTGAGCGCCTTCATGCTCAAGCATGGCCGCACCTATCCCCGCAAGAAGGGATGGACGATGCGCTATCTGCGTTGGCTTCAGGAACAGCAGTTCGATCATCCCGCGCATCAGATCGCGCTCCAAGAAATGCTCGAAGCAGTTCGCATCGCCAAGGAGCGGGTCGAACGTCTGGAGCGCACGATCGAAGAGTTCGTCTCGGCCTGGTCCTTGAGCCGCTCGTGCGGGCGCTTCAAACACTGCGAGGTGTCGATCTAATCGTCGCGGTGACATTTGCCACTGAGGTTGGTGACGTGAGCCGTTTTGAGACCTCACGTCAGCTCATGGGCTATCTTGGCCTAGTGCCGGGCGAGCGATCGAGCGGGGAGACGGTCAGGCGTGGCGGCATCACTAAGGCTGGCAACGGCCGCGTTTGCCACGTGTTGGTCGAGAGCGCCTGGACGTATCGGCACCCGCCGAAGATCGGAAAAACAAAGCTATACCGGCTCGAGCAGGCATCGCCAGCGGTGCGAGAGATCGCATGGAAGGCGCAGACCCGCTTGACTGCTCGCTACCGAAAGCTCGCTTCGCGCGGCAAGCGAACGACGGTGGTCTGCACTGCTATCGCCCGTGAACTGGTCGGCTTCATGTGGGCGGTCGCCAGGCAAGTGCAATCAGCCTGATCAGGCACTCTCATCATCGCGCATTGGCGGAAGCGGGACCACGGTAGAGGGAATGCCCGTCAGACGCTTTGTGGCCGGCAAGAGCACCGACGCCCGCAGTAAGATCGGAGCAGACCTCGGACGCACAATCGGGAATGCGGTAGCCAACCCGCGCATCAGAGCTTGATCACCGACGTCCTTCGGTTCCGCCTCCACCCATGCGCGATCATCAGCATCAACAGCCGATCAACGATCGGGCGAACCTCTGCGTTCTGAGCCAACGGACATCAGAGCGTCGTTCTCAGGCCACGGCTTTGAAAGCTTGAGCTCGGTAGGCCCAGGGCAGTAACTGGTCAGTGTCGCGGTTTGGATGCCCGTTGACGATCCTTGTCAGGACGTCGGTGAGATAGGCGAGCGGATCGACGTCGTCGATCTTGCAAGTCTCGAGACCAGGGTTGCGACGACGGCCTCCCGAGAGTGGATCTGCCCGCATGCTCTCGCGCACCAGGATCGCACGCCCTTCAATCCCCCGTGCGGAAGTCTACCGGCTTGGTCGCCACCATCACCCGGACCGCACCCGACGGACCGATCACCGGCTCGCCTTCAGTGCCTGGACGATCGACGCAATCATTTGTCGTATCCGCACCATGACCGGCCCGGATCGTGATCGATCTCGATGATCCCGGCATCGCAATGGCGAGCCCGGGAATCCGCCGTGGCCTTGCAGCGCGCTACTTTGCGCTCCCGGCCAAGAGCGCGCGCCGGCATCACGGCATCCACTACCGCCGGCACAAACTGTACTTCTTCCGCTTCGGAATGATCGCATGCTGCTTCTCTCAACTGACGTCGCCCGCCAAACAACTGCTGCGGCGACAATCCGTGCCGTCGGGCTACCGAACAGACCGAGTCGCCGCTCGCCACGATCTCCGCAACGATCCGCGCCTTGTCCTCGTCGCTCCACTTCCATCGACGGCTGGCTCCGGTGAAGATCTCAAGCCGCCGCACCGGCTCCGCGATAGCAGTATGCACTGTGTCCATTCTAAGCCTAACGATCCAAACCGAACCGAAGACTCGCAGATCGCCCCATCATCTGGAAGGTGGCTGCTGAACACCGCTTACGCCTAATCACCGATTACGCCAGCATCATCTGCAACCTAGAAAAGCCCCGGGTCGTCATCTTTGCTTTGGGATCGGCTGGGTGCTCATCCGAGGATCTCCGTCGTCCTCGCGATTGTGGTCGGGATACTGGTGAACTCTCATCGGGCTTTACTGAGCCGCCTGTTAGGTTCGTGACCAATGTCGGAAAGCTGACGATACGCAGGCTGGGACAAAGTGCAGAATCAGCAATTTCAGTTGGCGCGCCGCTTGCTTTGTTCTCTGCGTCATCACCGATCGCTTCCAAGGAAGCGGGTCGTTGGCCCGATAAACCAAAGGCGGGAAGATTAGCTATGCTGGAAGCCGAGATGCGGCGATACGTCAAGAAGCTGGCGAAAGAGGGTCGTCCGCTCGAAAACCTCCAACAGAGCGCGACAGGTTTTGCACGGATTGCGGGGGCCGATTTCTAAAGACGCAACCTAACGGCGTCCATAACCTAGTCAAGCCGCGTGCTCCTCTTGCTTTCCGGGCGAAATATCTGGGCATCTGTTTGGGTATTTCCAGGATGTGGTGGAAGTCATTTGTGCAGATATGAGTAAAAGCCCGACTATCCCGCCGATAAATGTAGCGACCACGCATCCTGCGGATGTGTATATGTCCCCCGTCAACTTGACAGCCAATGGCAGAGCACATTTGGGTCACGCTGCTGGACCATTTCTCAGAATGGACATCGTACAGAAACATCTGAAGAGAGCGGGGCATCATGTCCGCTCTGGACTGACGACCGACGGCTTCGAGAACCATGTCTTGGTCCGAGCGGTCCGTGAGAACATTGACCCCTCGGACCTGGCACATGGCTTCCACACTAGAATTGTTGAGGATCTCGCCTCCGTAGGTATCGTTTTCGATCATTTCGATGATCCGGCTTATGGCAGGAATCTGCAGCGCTTCTCCAATGTCAGCAACGCGCTCATGGATGCCTTGTTTGCAGCGGGCTCGCTCCATTTCCGCGCAGCACGCTTACCAGTGGACGACGCAGGTTCTGCTGCTATGCAACCAGAAGAGCGCTTCTGCATTGGAGGCTGGTTTGGTGCAACCTGTCCGGTGTGCGAGGCATCTGCGGGTAGCTTCTTCTGCGAACAGTGTGGATATCATTTCGAGCCCGAAGAAGCTCTGAATCCGGTATCGAGGCGAGGGCGGATCGTAGAATGGACGGACAACATTTCCGCCTTTCTTTCAATTTCGGGACACGACCGACTTCTCCAGGCGTGGGACGAGGCAGCCGTCGAATCCAGCTTTCTGGATATAGGGAAGCGGTATGTCGCACGCAAAGGACAGCAAATGCGATTGACAGTACCAGGCCTGCACGGGCTGGCTTGGGATTCGGGGCGTTTCGACAGCCAGCAGATATTGTTCAGCTACTCCTCGTTACTCTACGCTCATTCTCTCTATTGCGGGCATAAAGACACAGAGGACTCCGGCAAGCTCAATCCTTTTGCCCGTGATTCCGATACTTTCCTGATTGGCGCCACCGGCATCGATAACACAATTCCGATGCTTGTCGGAGTTACAGGATGCGCATTGGGGCAAAACTCGTTTCGTCCATTTGATCGAATTTTCTTTAATCATTTCCTTAGACTGAACGGATCGAAGTTCTCCACTAGTCGCAGTCACGTGATCTGGGCGGGTGAAATCACTCGAATTCCAAATATATCTATTGATGTTCTTAGAGTGTACCTGTCGGAAATCTGCCCGGAAGAAACCGAGACCGATTTGGTGTCAGAGCGGTTAGTCGATCGCTACAACGTAGTTTTCGATAGGATATCTGCAGCCATTGATCGCTGCACCGACTCCGTAAGCGCGATGCCGGCGCTCACCGGGTGTCACGTAGATGACGCGATGATGATCGCGCTGGATCGCCTCTACGAGGGGCAGTGCGCCGTCCTTTCGCTAGACCACCTGCGAGTGTCGCAAGCTTCGAGAGCGGTTATCGAATGGCTCGATTATCTTGATGACAAGCCGGACCATCAGACCGCTTACACATGGCTGATGGGGTTCAGTATACTGGCCTGGCCGCTGATGCCCAAAATAACAGAAGCCTTGTGGCACTGGCTAGGTCATAGCGGCCATCCCGTTGCAGCATGCGCTTCGACGCCTTCATCCCAACGGATCGGAACAGTACCAAAAATCCATGGGCGCAAGTTAGCGGTTGCAGATATTGATCGATGCCTTCCGGGAAAATAGTAGCATGACACCTGCAGCGAACATCGTTCCCGCCGAGAAATTGCCCAATCAAATCCCGTTGGAGATCTCAATCCCCTTTATGCTTGGCAGTATCAGCGTGGCCGCATCCTATGGCTCGAGCTTCTTTCTCGTGGATGCTCTGCGGTCCATTCGACAAAGCGCCACGACAGCCGGAGCCGTTATTTCGACCGGTACGATCGCCACAATACTGTGTTCGCTCGTAGCTGGCCGCATCGCGGACTCACTGGGCGTAATGCGAACCATCACCCTTGCCGCAGCGATGATGGCGATGGCGATGATATGTTTCGCATCAGCGCAAACTTTGACGCTTTTCGCTTACGTCGGCGGGCTTTTTCTTGGCATTGGATGGTCAGTCTTCTACATACTGGCGCCGCTTCAAGTCCTGGGTCACGTGCGAGCTGATGCTCGTATCAAGTATCTTACCTTGCTTTCGGGATCTCAAATGCTGGGCATCGGGCTTGCTGCCCCCCTCGCGCGCACCGTCGCGGAAAGTTCTGGTTCCTACATCGCGGTTTACGCTTTATTCGCGGCTGCATGTCTCGTTGGTGCGATGCTTTTGGAGTTCGCCGGTAGGGCCCTGGCGCAAGCTCCTCAGATCAAAATGCCAACTGTACGACTCACCCTTGAAGGCGTGCTAGGAGCCCTCAAATCGAACACGCGCTATCCGATAATCATGATAGGCCTCGGGGCATGCGCTTTCGCCGGTCTTTCCACGTTCCAGACGCTTTACGCGACATCGCGGTCGCAATCTGCCGACACGTTCTTTCTTGTATTCACGCTGACAGCCGTCTTCCTGCGGTTTGCGGTGGCCCCGATAATTGGAAAGTTTCGTCTTGAACGCGTAGCCGCGTTTCTTATCGTGTGCACCATCGCCGGGCTATTCATCCTATTCATGAATGCAGGTAGTGCGGCGATCTACATCCTCGGAACAGCGATGTTCTCACTGGGATACGGGCTGAGCTATTCGACTCTGAACGGTATGGTTGTTTTCATTGCAGGTACGGATGGGACATCATTTGCCGTTGCTTCTCAAGTCTTCACGCTCTCCTATTTCATTGGCCTGTTCGGATTTCCATACATCGCCGGGCAGGTCGTGAAAGCCAGCAGCTTCGATGAACTGCTAATCAGCATGATGATGCTGATCGTCGCGAATGGTGTCCTTCTCGCAACTCAAGTCGTCTCGACCGGCCGGAAGCATCGAGCGGCTGTTTGCAAGGATCAGGGATGCTGAAGCACGGCAACAGCGTTGACGTAATCGCGATCGGTGCAGGGCCGGCTAATCTGAGCTTGGCAGCCCTCGCAGCACCGATTCCGGAAATCTCTTTGCGAATCCTCGAAAGATCAGAAACGCTTAGATGGCATCCCGGTCTGCTTCTGGACGGTGCCGTTATGCAAACTAGCCCGCTAAAGGACTTGGTAACACCCGCGGATCCGACGAGCGCGTATAGCTTCCTGGCCTACCTGCATGATAAACGGCGGATCTACCAAGCCATCGTCCGAGGACTCGCGTGTGTTAGCCGTAGTGAATTTGACGATTATTTGCGATGGGCAGCGGAAAAGCTGGCCAACGTTCAGTTCGGCGAGCGTGTTATTGCAGTCGAACTGCGCGACGAATCCTTCGATGTCATAACTGGTCGCCGCAACTACCAAACCAGTACGGCGGTTCTGGGCGTGGGTCGGGTCCCGTCTATTCCTGATTGGGGCAGGAATGCACCGCCAAACGAGGTGTTTCACAGCAGTACCCTCCTCGTGCAGCGCCGTGAGCTTTCAAACAAGCGTGTTGTGGTCGTAGGTGGCGGCCAAAGCGGGGCTGAAATATTTCTTCGTCTCCTGAGGGGGGCATACGGTCCGCTGGAAGCCCTGACCTGGGTAACGCGCCGGGCAAACATATTCGCCCTCGAAGATACCCCCTTCGTCAATGAATGGTTCTTTCCGCAATATGGCGGCTGGTTCTTTGAGCAAAGCGAATCGACTCGGAAGCAAATTCTTGAGCGGCAGTCATTGGCGAGCGATGGCGTCAACTCCGCGACACTTCGCACGATCTACAGCGCACTTTACGATCGCGAGGTCCATCGCGGGTCCTACCCGGCTCACGTGGAAATACGCGTCGACACCACGGCGGACGAGTTGCGCAGCGCGTGCCCGTTTCGCCTGGGCTTACGTCAGCAGACGACAGGTATTTGCTCAGAACATGTCGCTGACATTATTGTCTTGGCCACCGGCTACCGCACTGAAATCCCTTCGTTTCTAGAGCCGATCGCAAGCCGACTGGCGGTTGTCAGCGCGCCCGGCGGCTCTCGTGAGATCGTGGTCGAGGACGACTTTTCGGCTCGTTTTGACGGTCCCGAAAGATGTCGTTTGTACATACAGAACGGCGCACGCTTTCAACACGGTATCGCTGATACGAACCTCAGCCTAGTCCCTTGGCGTGCTTCAACCGTCCTCAACTCGATCATCGGCCGCGTGGCTTACGATTGCGGGCCTGCAGCGGGCGTCGTCAACTGGACTAGCACGGGGGGCGAGAACTCCCGTGGAGCGGCGAGCGGTCGGCAGCGCAGCGATCCAGCAGGTATTATCGGGAGTAGATCATGAAGAATGCGCAGCTGATGACCTTAGGCGACACAACGGTCTATAGCCCTGGTGTACTAATACAGGACGTCAAAGGAATAGGTGATCCCAAGACCACTTGTCCGGTTGAACTCATCGAATTCCGGCTCGATCCGTTCGCGGTGTCGACGCCTCATTCCCATCCTTCCACCGAGATCTGGCGAATCACGAGCGGCCACGGTCAGGTGATGACCGATGATGGTGAGTTGGCCGTCAAGTCAGGGGATTTTGTGTTTCTGCGACCAGATCGAACCCATTATTTGGAAAATCGCGGCAGCGAAGTTCTGAGCGCCTTGTCCATCTCCTGGAAAGAAACCCGATGACCGACAGGATCTATGACTTAGCGGTCATTGGTGCCGGCGTCATGGGGCTCACTGCCGCCTTCATCGCAGCGAGCGATAGCCCGAAGAAGAGAATCGCCATCTTCGAACGGGATATCATTGGGGCAGGTGCCAGCGGGTTGGCCCCCGGAATCCAAATCAACATTTGTCGGAACGAGAAGGAAAGGAGCCTCATCAATCGTGGTTCGAAGTTCTGGCGAGAGGTCTATCCCAATTGGCCAAATGGCCGAGACTGTGATGTGTTTTGGTTGACGCGCGATCCCAACGAACTCGCGCGACGGAGCAGCGTGGGCGGTACCACCCCATCAACATCTTTCGCGTTGGCCGAGAGACTTTCCTCGCTGCCGCGGTTTTTTGTTCCGCCCGACGTGGCCGTGTCGCTGGATCGGGGGGCGTACTGCCCAGTCGATTCCATTCTTCAGGATCTGGCCCAAAGGCTCAAGACTGTCGGGATTTCGATTTATGAGGGCAGTTCAATTGAAAGGATATGGCAGGGACCAAGCGATATTCTTCTTCAGACCTCTCATGACAGCGAACTCTCGGCAAGGCGGGCCATCCTCGCAATTGGCCCCTGGTTACCAGAGTCACCATTGCGTCGGCATCTTACAGACGAACCGCGATTGCGAGTTAAAAAAGTCGTCGCGCTTCACCTGGCGGCGCGCCCCACCCCAAACTGTCCAATGATCGGCTTGTTCGACGACTATGCTTTCCTCATTCCCATGATTGAGCAAGGATATTGGTTGTTCAGTTTTACCTCGCAGGAATGGGATGTGAGGCCCGACATCAATGGGCTGCGCGTCAGCTCGGATGATCTGGCTCGTGCAACCGCAATACTGGCAAAATGGTTTTCCTCTGACGTTCCCGCGGTGGCGTCAGTGCGCGTATTTTGCGACTGCTATTCTGACGATGGTGTCCCGTTCTCCCGTCCAGCGAGAGATGTCGCCGGTCTGCATGTCATTGGTGGTGGTGCGGGTAACGGGTTTCGTTTTGGGCCCGCGTGTGCGGAAGAGGCAGTACGATCCCTGTATTCTCCGTATCGACATGTCGGCGCGACATGAGGGGAAGGCATATGCCGGATACGATTGGTATCGAAGCCAACCTCTCTCATAATTTTGCAGATACCGGTTACGGCGTTACCTCGAGATCGACCATGATTGTTGATCTCAGCGCCATTGAATCCAATTATCGGAGGTTTCAGGCGCTTGCGCCGTACAGCGCTTGCGGCTTAGTTGTCAAGGCAGACGCCTACGGTCTTGGCGCGGCGCGTATAGCGCCGTTTCTCGCTCGCATTGGCTGCAGGCATTTCTTCGTAGCCGATGTGGAGGAGGGTATCGCCGTGCGGGATGTGCTGCCATCATCTGCGAGGATCTACCTGCTTCACGGCGTTATGCCAGGTATGGAGCTGGCTGCCGAGCATCATGATTTATTGCCAATCCTGAATAGCCGCGAACAATTGGATGCATGGCTTCGGCATTGCCGACTTCGCAATCGGGCGTTGCCAGCGGGTATTCATGTCGACACGGGCTTGTCCCGACTAGGGTTTCCTATTGATGAGTTGCAGAAACTCGCCGGCGATGAAAACGGGCTGTCGGAGTTGCCTATAGCGCTGTTCATGAGTCAACTCGCCTGCGCGGAGTTGCGAAATGAGGTCAGTCTTCAGCAATTAGATCGGTTCCGCGAACTGACCCATTTGTTTCCGAAAGCTATTCTGTCACTGTCGAACTCGGCGGGACTATTCGCCGGAAGTGAATTTCATTTTGACCTCATAAGATCGGGTGGAGGGATTTTCGGCTTCTCGACCTCCGATGATCCCGACTTCAAGCCATCGCAAGTCGTCCGTCTGCGAACGCAAATCATTCAATGCCGAAAAGTGAAGCAGGGGGAAGCTATCGGATACCACAGGTCCTACACAGTGAAGAGGCGGATGCGTGTCGCTACAGCGTCCATTGGTTATGGAGACGGGTTTCCGCGTATTCTGGGCAATCGGGGGCACGTCTTCGTATGTGGTACCCGTGTGCCAATCGTCGGCTTAGTTTCGATGGATCTTATTACTATTGATGTAACGGATCTGCCCGAGAGTTGGACTCCGCCGGGTACCGTGGTCGACCTGATCTGCCCTGAGCAAACAGTTGGGGATGTGGCTTCAGCCGCGAAAATGCTGAGCGATGAACTGACCACCGCGATCGGACGGCGGTGCCGTAGGGTGTATGCTTCAGCCTAACGAGATGATATGAGGCGCCCGTGAACTCGCCCGCCCTCCACTCCCGGCAAGTCAATCGAGCGATCTATCTCGGCGACGAAGGGATACGTCTCATGCGTCCGAACTACTTCACCGCTCAGGTGCGTCAGTTCCATGACTGTGAGAGAGCCTTCTATCTCGATCTCTTGTGCTCGAACCGATACGATTTGATCATTGAGGTAGGTTGTAGTTGCTATCGCCTCATCGGCGTCAAAAAGGCTGACAATGACTACCTCGGGATCGACATAAACCCACCTCGTGCACGACGGCTAAAAGAGGGAAATGGAGCAGTTATCCGCTGTGAGGCTAACAAGTTCTTCAAAAGAACGCGGCTGATCGATGAGATAATGCGGCGATATGACGGAAGGGTACTTTGTATATTGCCGTTTAATTTTCTTGGTACGATGGATGCGCCAATGGAGTTTCTCGCACGGGTGTGCCAGGCGCCCTTTGATCTCGCTTTGTCGCTCTTTTCGACTAGCGAGACGGCAACCGTAGCTCGCCTGGAATACTACAATCTTTGCGGCATCAACGTTCAGGGTGTGGTGCGTACTGATGACTATATCCGCTTGGACTGCTCCAACGGTTTTCAGGCGTTCGCTTTCGATCCGCTCTTTCTGAAGAACCGCATATCGACCTTTGGCTTCCGCTTGAATGAAGCAGGGTATTATGACGTCTGTAACTTCCTCCATTTCAAAAAGAGCGGTCCTTAAGATTGTTCGCCTTGTAAGGCAAACTGAAGGGCTTGGGCTTTTGCGTGTGGGGCGGCACTGCGTCGTTGTTTAGGCCGACGTACGAACAAGGGTGGTACATGGCGTTATTCAGGCGTATTACGAGAAAGATCTGGAAAACGCGATCCCTATCGCAGGCGGCCGGGCGCAAAAGCACGGTGGCGTCAGTATCGAACATTTGAGACCCCGAAACGGTGGCTGGCCATCACGACAAGGGGCGGGACGTACTCAAGTTCATGGTGGCGGCCCACCGTTGTCGAGCCGCAGCGGCCGAGGAGGCGGTGCCGGCTGCTCCCTTGCTGCGGCCGCCGGCCGACGTGGACGCCGTCAGCGCCGGCGCGTTGCCCGGGAGCGAGCTCGGGATAAGGCCTCATAGCAGAGCCTGCCGGATTCAGAAGGCGGCAGTGCTCGGCGACGCCTCGGCTTTCCGCAGCTGCGTCGCCGCGCGCGGCACCACGACGTGGAAAGACGTCCGGACCGCGAGCTAGATGTCAGACGTACTGCACCAATTTGAGGTAATCGTCTGTGAGGACTGGTGAGCGAATCGAACAGGCCGCGTCTTGAAGGAAGGTGGTCAGAGTCTGACTGGCGCGATTGCGGCGTTCGAAAGATTGCCGTGCCGGCGCGCGAGTACGGAGAGTTGCTAATTCGGAACTAACGAGCTCAGCCGCTGCTCCGGCGCAATCTGAGGCAGAGAAGCAACCAGCAGACATGACAGCCTGTGCCAGTCCCAGTGTGGTGAGCCAACCCGCATAGATCAGCACGGCACCGTCTGTCTCATTGAGCGCAGAGAGTTCCTCAATTGCAGCAGCATGGACTGATGCCGCACCAACAGACCGAAAGAGATCGGCTATCTCGTCACGCGTGGCTTTAGAGAGGAGGCAGCGGCCGAGATGTGATAGGAGCGCCTCAGTCGGACCTTCGAAGATGCGGAGGATGCGAGCGTCTCGATAGATCTTGGCTAAAGGCGTTCCCTCATCGTAACCACGGCCACCTAACAGCTGGACACATTGATCAGCGACAAGGCCGCACCACTCCGAGGACAAAACCTTCGTTGCGGACGCAAGGTGGACGTTAGGCGCGCCCTGCGCTGAAACAAGTCGGCAGGATGCGGCCAGCATCGCCTTCACGACTTCCCGCCGCAGCACCATCTGCCCAAATAACTGCTCGATGTAGCTGTTCTCGATCATGCGCAGTTTACCGAGTCGACGATGGCTTGCATAAGAGGCAGCGACCTGGATAGCGCGCTCAAGCGCTCCAAGACCCATAGCAGCCACACCGATACGGCCGCGGTTCATACTAGATGCCGCCGCGCCCCAGCCGTCTTGATCGCGAGAGAGCACGTAAGCACGCGGCACCTCGACATCCTGGAACTCCAGACTATTCTGAATAATGCCACGTAGACCGAGTGTGCGATGCTCGTGCGTGACCTTTAGGCCTGGAGCCTGCCTGTCAACGAGTACACCAACGAGCCGGCCTTTCGCATCGGGACCAGACGCGCGCGCAAAGCAAACGATCCAGCGAGCCCAGTCAGCGAGGCCGATCCAGATCTTGCGGCCAGAGATACGAACTTTATCTTCGCGCATGAGAGCCGAAGCCTCTATATGCCTCGGGGCAGAGCCAGCTCCAGGCTCCGTCAAAGCGAAAGCGCAGAGATCGCCGCGCGTTGCACCCCAAATGATATTTTTTTGGTCGGGGACGTGCGGTGCCGCTTCGATGCAGGGCAAGGCCAGGAAGTTATGGATAACGAGCGTTGACGCAGCGGAGACATCGAAAGATGCAGTGGCGGAGATGAGGTTGATGGCCTCTTGCAAGGGAAGAGCTAATCCGCCGTGCTCTCCGGGTGTGGTGAGCCCGAACAGTCCATGCTTTGCCAATATGCTGTGTAGGGTCGGAGGGAATGCTCGGCGGTCATCCGCGTCGGCGAAATTCAGCTGACTGAGGTCAGCGATCAAACTGGAGTATAGTGCAGCTGCACGACCTTCAGCTGTGCGTTCCTGCGCCTCCCCGCATTGGGCGTAAACCTGAGTGTACATAGCCATAAGGCCCACAATGATCCCGGCCGCGGTTCGTGCCAATTCATCCCCGTGGCTAGCTCGGCTACACATTGGTATAGTGTGGATGCAAGCGCAGTAAAAGCAGGTTGTCTGGACCGGCATTTTATTGTGGCCGCCGCGCGGGCTCCCATCAAGATGCGTCTTGTCGATATGACCTATCGGAGGCGCACGCTCGTTTCAATGACCTCCCATTCTCCTCAAGACTCACTCAGGTTGTCGATTGGTGTTTCGTCCCAAAGAGAGCCGCCTGGGGAGAGATCCGCATGCACCGATCGCCAGCATAGCGAGGCGTTACATGACATAGATGGAAGCGAGGATGTCGTCGGCGGACTTGGTCCATTTGAATGGCCGGGGATCGGCGTTGTGATGTTCGATGAAGTGGCAAGAAATACCCCGACGGCCTGCGTTGCGATGAAGCGGCCGTTGATGGGCGGAACGGTATCGAGATCGAGCGCGAGGCTAAGCGGATCCTCTGGAAAGCACATCAAGGCAGGATCGACGTCGCGCGGTTGGTTCTTATCGACGAGACGTGGATCCTGCATCTGACTGCTCGGGACCTCCGCCGCGCGGCGGTCGACGATGGCCGTGCCAGCGAGGGAAGAGCTAGAGCTCCGGTCGCCCCGCCTCGCCGCGAAACAGCTCTGATGCACGATGCAGGACCGCAGCGGCACCGGCCAGTCGATTCCGGGGTGCTATTGCGCCCACGTCGATGCTCGCCAGAAGCTTCGGATGGCTCGAGAGGCAGTCTCGAGCTGGCCAAGATCAAGTCTTTGAGTCGAACTTGTATGAGGCCTGAAAGAATGTACCCCAGCGCTCCATACTGTACTTCGCAAATGAGGGCGAGTGCTCGATGCAGCCGTTACCGCAGTGCATGGACCCGGCGTCCCTTTTGGTCCACATGGCCCAATAGCGGCCACCAAAGCCAATGCTGATGTTGCTGGTGACGAAGTAGGACAGCACGCCTTCAAGCTGGACGCCGCCGCCACCATTGCCGCTTTGTTCCGTGAACGTAGTCTCGGGACGCAGGAGGTGATTGTCTCGCCCGATGAAATCAGTCCAGGGCAAGTAAGCGACATCAGCGCTCAAGCGCCAACGCTCGGTCAGCATGGTTTCGGCGCTCAGGCCGATTCGAGGCGCATTCCATTGCGTATCCTCGGTGCCAACGATCCTGTTGTCATCCGGCGCAAGACATCGATGCCGCGGATTAGCGAACTCAACGCAACCGGTCCTGTCCGAGCTCTGGACGTAATAGGTCCAGCCGATAAATCCACCTACTTTGTAGTTCGTACCGCGCAGGAATTCGTAACCAACGTCGGCCGTGTAATATGAGAACCTTCCGTTTGACTGACTTTCAAGGGTGTTTCTGGTAGGACCGCCCCTTGTGGGGGATCCAATCTTCATTGTTCATCTTCCCTTTGTTGAAACGCCCGGTACCAAGGTTGCTCTTCAGGAAAACTCCCCACGGGATGTCGACACGGCCGACCTGCGTTAGGTGATGATGCACCGAAGGAAGCAACCCGCGTGCCGAACTGAATTCGTATGTTTGCGGAATTTCGTCGATTTGTTGCGCCATCTTGCTGACTAATTGTCTCAAGTTCTACAATCGGAGCTTCCGACAGTCCCTTCATCGTCGAATAATTTGCAAGGTAGGCTCCAATGCGCGACGTCCATCTGTCGTGGAGTGGTCGCGCGGACGCGCCGCTCGCGCATTCTGCCCTCCGAACCGGAGCATATCTTGTGCTTCGCGCCGACCCGGAGCGGCAAAGGCGTCGGCCTCGTCATCCCGTCGCTGCTGACTTGACCAGGATCTGCGATCGCGAACGACATCAAGGGCGAGAACTGGCAGCTCACGGCCGGCTTCCGTGCCCGGCTCGGCCGCGTACTTCTTTTCGATCCGACCAATGCGAAGTCATCAGCCTACAACCCGTTGCTGGAGGTTAGGCACGGCGAGCGGGAGGTGCGCGATGTCCAGAACATTGCCGACATCCTCGTCGACCCCGAAGGCAGCCTCGAGAAGCGAAACCATTGGGAGATGACCCGTCACGCGCTCCTGGTTGGCGCGATTCTCCACGTCCTCTACGCCGAGGAGGACAAGACGCTCGCCGGCGTCGCAGCCTTCCTGTCCGATCCCAAGCGGCCGATCGAATCGATGCTTGCGGCGATTATGCGGACCGCGCATCTCGGCGAGGCCGGCATCCAACCGGTCGTTGCCTTCGCCGCGCGCGAGCTGCTGAACAAGTCCGGCAACGAGCGCTCTGGTGTCCTCAGCACCGCGATGTGTTCCTCGGCCTCTATCGAGATCCCGTGGTGGCCGAGGTGACGCGACGCTGCGACTGTCGGATTAGTGACATCGTCGGCGGAGACCGAGCGACACCTCGTCGTACCTCCATCGGACATTAACCGCACCAAGCGGCTGATCCGGCTGATCCTCAACCAGATCGGCCGCCGCCTGACCGAGCATCTCCAGGTCAAGGTCGGGCGGCGCCGGCTCCTCCCTGATGCTCGACGACTTCCTGGCGCTCGGCCGGCTCGATTTCTTTGAGTCGGCGCTCGCCTTCATGGCTGGTTACGGCAGCAAGAGTTTTCTGATCGCCCAGTCGCTGAACCAGATCAAGAAGGTCTACGGGCCAAACAACTCGATTCTCGACACTCTCATGTCCGGGACCCGGCGACGATCTCGGATTGTGAGGCAGGCATGGTCGCGAAGAAGAAAGCTCAGATGTCGGTCTATTTGTATCGACCACTTCAAGCCGACTCAGCGTACGGATCGTATGGCTGTCCATACGTACAGTTCTCGACCATCAGGCCAGCCCGCCGCAAAGCGTCTTCCCTCGGAGGCTTACTGACATATCGCATTTAAATCGTGTTCACCGCCACTCCGTGGCTGTTCGGCATAGCGCGGACATACGCGCAGCACCAACGAACCGAAATGATCGTCGCTCAAGACTGCAAGCGCTAGGCGGGTCCAACCCCGCTCCGAAAGCAAGAGATCTCTCGATAGCCAGACTTGTTGCAAAGCGCGCGCACCGTGTCCGAGGTGCGACGATGTGTGAAGATGCGAACAGGCTGCTTTGGGCGGCCAAGTTGTAATTCAAAGAGTTCCTTCTTGGCACGACTAATGCTTTGGGTTGGCCGGCGACGTCGCCGGACAGGATCATACCCTCGAGCAAGCGCGACCTGGCGATATCCAAAGCATGGAGCAGCAGATAGATGACATTGATCATGATCTCATTCCTCATCCAGAAGCAACTGCAATGGAGCTTGCAAAAGCTCGTGCCGCTCCAGCGGCGGACGAACCAGGCCGATAACAATGCCGCGACCAACCACGCGCCCCACCGTGCTTTCGTTCCAGTTCGAGTGCTGTCAAGGCTGCCGACATCTTCATCTCGATCGGTTGCGTGCCTTCTAGCGCTTGTCCTGACCTGCGCCTTCTCGACAGATGGCATGTCAGCCGAGACTCCTTCGAGCTCCGTGCCGCTCTCCAGCTTTACGCTTCACAATGGCCTGCAGGTGGTCGTGATCCCGGACCATCGCACACCAGTGGTGACGCAGATGATCTGGTACAAGGTAGGCTCCGCAGACGAGACGCCGGGCAAATCGGGGCTCGCACATTTCCTCGAGCACCTGATGTTCAAGGGCACCGAAAAACACCCGGTCGGCGAATTCTCCCAGACGGTGCATCGCACCGGCGGCAACGAGAACGCCTCGACCTCGGTCGACTACACCAACTATTACCAGCGCGTGCCGAAAGAGCAGCTGCCGACCATGATGGAGTTCGAGGCCGACCGCATGACCGGCCTCATCCTCAAGGACGAGAACGTGCTGCCCGAACGTGACGTCGTGCTCGAAGAACGCAACATGCGCGTTGCCAACAATCCGGACGCGCGGCTGAGGGAGCAAATTCAGGGGGCACTCTACCTCAATCACCCCTATGGACGGCCGATCGTCGGGTGGCGGCGAGAAATCGAAAAATTGGATCGCGAGGATGCGCTGGCTTTCTACCGCCGCTTCTATGCGCCGAACAACGCGATCCTGGTGATCGCCGGCGACGTCGACGCCGCTGAAATCCGCCCGCTGGTCGAGCGCAATTTCGGCTCCATCCCGGCGCAGCCCGCCATCCCGGCGCGGCGCATTCGTCCGCAGGAGCCGGAGCCGGCCGCACCGCGCACCGTCACGCTGGCCGACCCGCGGGTCGAGCAGCCGAACATGCGGCGCTATTATCTCGTGCCCTCGGCGACCGCGGCTGCGGCCGGCGAGAGCGCGGCCCTCGAGGTGCTCGCGCAGCTGATGGGCAGCGGCAGCAATTCCTATCTCTACCGCGCCCTCGTCGTCGACAAGCCGCTCGCGGTCTCGGCCAACGCCAGCTATTCGAGCATCTCGCTCGACCCGACCCAGTTCGCGATCTCGGCCGCACCGAAGCCCGGCGTCAGCTTCGCGGAGGTCGAGCAGGCGGTCGACGGCGTCATCGCCAATGTCGCGCAGAACCCGATCCGCGCCGAGGATCTGGAGCGGGTCAAGACTCAGCTCATTGCGGAAGCGATCTATGCCCAGGACAACCAGGCAGTGCTGGCGCGCTGGTATGGCGGCGCGCTGACCACAGGCCTGTCGATCGAGGACATCAGGAGCTGGCCCGATCGCATCCGCGCAGTCACTGCCGAGCAGGTTCGCGCCGTTGCGCAGAAATGGCTCGAGAAGAAGCGCTCGGTGACGGGCTATCTGATCAAGGACACCGCCACCGCCAAGCGCGAGGAGAAGCGTTCGTGACCTATCCCTTCCTCCGCGCGCGTCACTTCGCGCTGTCCTTCGTTACCGGCGCGGCCCTCGCACTGGCCGCGGTCTCGGCGTCGCATGCAGCCGCAAAGATCCAGCATCTGACCTCGCCGGGCGGCATCGAAGCCTGGTTCGTGCAGGACGCGACCGTGCCGCTGATCTCGATGGAATATTCCTTCGCCGGCGGCTCGGCCCAAGATCCCAAGGACAAATCGGGCGTCGCCAACCTCGTCGGCGACCTCCTCGACGAAGGCTCGGGCGATCTCGATTCCAAGAGCTTCCACGAGCGACTCGACCGTCGCGCCATCGAGCTCTCCTTCAGTGCTAGCAGCGATACCTTCCGCGGCAGCCTGCGTATGTTGCGCGACAACAAGGACGAGGCCTTCGATCTGCTGCGGATGGCTTTGACCTCGCCGCATTTCGACACCGCCGATGTCGAGCGCATCCGCTCGCAGGTCATCTCGGGGCTGCGCCGCGAGACCACCAATCCGACATCGCTGGCGAGCCGCAAGTTCCTCGAGGTCGCCTTCGGCGATCACCCCTACGGCCGGCAGACCAACGGCAACCTCGAAAGCGTGCCGACCATCACGGTCGCCGACTTGAAGGATTATGTCGGCCGCGTGCTCGCCAAGGATGGGCTGAAGATCGCGGTCGTCGGCGACGTCGATCCGGCGACCCTCGGCAAGCTGCTCGACCACACCTTCGGCAGCCTGCCCGCCAAGGCCAACCTCACGCCGGTCCCCGACGTCGAGGCCGCAAAACCGCCGCAACGCGCCTTCGTGACNCTCGACGTGCCGCAGACCGTGATCACCTTCGGCGGCCCNGGCGTGAAGCGNAGNGATCCCAACTTCATGGCGGCCTATGTCGTCAACCACATNCTCGGCGGCGGCGGATTGTCTTCCAGGCTCTATCGNGAGGTNCGCGAGAAGCGNGGCCTNGCCTATTCGGTCTATGAAGCGCTGCTCTGGATGGAGCATTCGGCGGTGTTCATCGGCAATACCGGCACGCGCGCCGACCGCGCCGGCGACACCATCGATGCCATTGAAAAGGAAGTGCGCCGGATCGCCGAGGAAGGCCCGACGCAGAAGGAG
Source organism: Bradyrhizobium sp. WSM2793 (assembly GCF_000379585.1). Classification (NCBI taxonomy): domain Bacteria; kingdom Pseudomonadati; phylum Pseudomonadota; class Alphaproteobacteria; order Hyphomicrobiales; family Nitrobacteraceae; genus Bradyrhizobium; species Bradyrhizobium sp. WSM2793. The sequence continues at coordinate 39,050 of NZ_KB902815.1, forward strand.
CTCGACGAGGCCAAGTCCTACCTCAAGGGCTCGCAGATGCTGGCGCTCGATACCTCNTCCAAGCTGGCCCAGGCGCTGCTGCAGTACCAGCAGGACAAGCTGCCGATCGACTATATCGAGAAGCGCAACGCCATCGTCGACGCCGTGACGCTGGACGACGCCAAAGCCGCCGCCAAGCG
>NZ_KB902816.1:0-31579 GCF_000379585.1 Bradyrhizobium sp. WSM2793
GAACCCGCAAACCCGACCGAAAGGCTTGAGCCTGTGGCGCTGTGGACATGCCGCTACGCTTGGACAACGCAAGAGCGTTGCCCACATGCCCACAGCAGGAGCAACAGAAAAACCAACCCGTCGAGCCGCGATTCAAGATTGACCACGCGGCTTCGCCGATGCCAGAAACCAGACAGCCAGAACGCCTCGCGCCCCGGGCGACATCAAATCGGAATGGTGGGCGAGATCATCTCGGAATCCTGGGCGAGATCAAATCGGTACACCCGGGCGAGATCATCGGAATCAGCAGTTATCGGCCTGAAATGGTTGAACCAGACAGCTATCAGGTTCATCCTCGTGGCGGTTCTGCTCGTTGCCGGCATCCAATTGGTTCGCGCTTGAGATGCGGCGCAACATCTCCCAGCCGGCTTCTTCATAGATGGCCTCCAGGCCGCCGCGGGAGCACGATTACTTGTGACGGGATGATCGACGCCTCACCAGGCGGCTTATGTGAAACAGTGAGAGCTGCAGGTGCATCGGATTGATGCGACGCCAATGAGAAGGGCCAACTGCATAATTATGCGCGCTCTGGCAGCGACCGATAGCTGCAAAGGCGATGTTAAAAACAGAAGACATCAAGTGCTGAAGCAGATTAGAAACTATCGCAGAAAGCGTCACGTGTGAGGTATCTGGCCAGACCTCGCGTTCGCTATAAGCAGGACCTGCAAGTTGTTGTGAGTTGGTGAGCTGCATTGGAGCCGGAACGAGACGCCGCCGAACCAAGGCGCCCCGACGCACTTTGCCGGGGGGTGAAAGTGCGCCGGGCCCGCCCCAACATCATCAGTACATCCGTGATGATGCTTGCGGCAATGAGACAAGCAGCGTGGCGGAATTGAGGCTCATGCATTCTATACTTGAAATTCAAAAATGTTTTGGTGAGCTACTCCAAAGGACTTGAATCGCACGTAGCGTCACGTTGTACGATCGCGCACTTGGCGTCCTTCATCTAGCAAGCAACTTTTTCCGTGACACGCCGGCCTTGGACGGGACGCATAGGTCGAATGCTGTGCGCATCCACATCGGTTTTTCCACGGAAAACCAGCTTGAAAGTCGAGAGACCAGGCAAACCCGGGGCGGTTCAAGACAGCCTAGCCCGCTCCCCGTGATGCCTTTAGATCCCCCTTTTCGTCGCAAAAGGAGGACGTCTAGCCGCTTCGACCGTGCTCATACGAGAAGTTCATTCTACCCACAAGCATTCAGATAATCGCCAACGAGGGGCTCTCACTCCACTCTCACTCCCGGCCCCTAAGCTGCGTTGGAGTGACATCGAGAGCGGGACCAGATCTCAGGAACAGTTAGGCAGGGTTGACATAACGCAAAGACACAAGAGAGGGCATCGGTCAGCTTCATGCTGTTTGAGCATGGGAAAGTTAAGCCTTGGAGAACTCGCTCCTAAACAAGTATTGCGATGCTCGCCTGCCTTGGTACACCATCTACCCAACCGTACCTGATTTCACCGCGATGGTCGGTCCCAAGACTTGTGAGACATGGTTGAGGCGGCTGCCGCCCGACGAGCCCGTATCGCTCTACCTCCACATTCCGTTCTGCCGCTCGATCTGCTGGTATTGCGGCTTCCCTACAAGCCTCACTCGCAGCGAGCGACCGCTGCGCAATTACTTGGCGGCGGTGCAGGATGAGATACGCTTGGTCGCAGAGCAAGCGCCGCCCGCTCTGCCGGTGAGCGACGTGCATTTCGGCGGCGGGACGCCGACCACCATTGCGCCGACCGACTTCCGGGCCTTGATGGAACTCCTGCGCCGCTGCTTCGCGTTCAGCAAATCATCTACCATCGCCATAGAAATCGACCCGCGTGCGTTCACGGCCGAGATGGTCGAAACGTTAGAAGCGGCGGAGGTCAGCCGCGCAAGCATAGGCGTGCAAAGCTTCGACCCTGTGGTTCAAAGGGCGGTCAACCGCGTCCAGAGCGAGGTGCAGACGGCTTCTGTCGTCCAAAGTCTTCGCCAGCATGGGATAAGCCGCATCAATTTCGACCTTCTGTTCGGATTGCCGCATCAGACGGTGCGGTCCTGCGTGGACTCCGCGCGCACGGCTCTGGCCATGCGGCCAGACCGGCTTGCGGTTTTCGGCTATGCTCACGTCCCCTCCTATATGAAACGTCAGCGCCAGATCGACGAGACGGCGCTGCCGGACAATGTCGCCCGCGCCGAGCAAGCCGCGGCCATTGCAGATACGTTGGTCTCGGCCGGCTACCGCCAGATCGGGCTCGACCATTTCGCCCTGCCCGACGACGAGCTCGCGCTGGCGCAGAAAGCCGGTCAGCTGCGCCGCAACTCTCTGGGTTATTCGGCTGATACTTGCAAAACCGTGATCGGCTTAGGTCCGTCAGCCATCGGCCGTCTGCTTGACGGTTACGTCCAGAACGAGATCGCAACCGCTTCCTATGATCAACACATTCAGGCTGGCCGTCTGGCAACCTCAAAGGGCTACTGTCTCACTGCCGAGGATCGCCTCCGCGCCGCAATCATCGAGCGTCTGATGTGCGATTTGCAGGCCGACGTACCAGCCATCTGTGCTGCTCACGGATTTGATCCGATTCCTTTTCTTGATTCGGCCGACCGCCTGGTAATGCTTGCCGAAGACGGGATAGTGGACATTGAAGAGGGATTCATTCGGGTCAAGCAGGAGCACCGGTTTGTCGTTCGTGCTGTTGCTGCCGCCTTCGACACTTATCTCGACCGTACCCCCTATTAACTTAGCCACGGATGTGAGCAGTTCCCCAACCTCTAAGCTCTCCACCAGGGAGCGATCCGAAGAAGCGCCTCGGGCAGACAGGCCAGATTTCGAGGATGCAGCGGCGGTGTGATGCCACGACGCTCCAGATATGGTCTCAAAACTGGCGAGGGCTGATAAAAAGGGAGCTGATTTAAAGGACAGGCGCAGCGGACTTCGCCGTTCAGGGCCACGCCTCGATCATGCGAAAGGGCTCTGCCCCACCTCCGCTGGAGTGCTCTCGATGATGGTTACGGCATCAGCGATATGCCGCTGGAGACGCCGGCGCCCGCACAAGTTTTGAGTATTTTACGGCCGCAGGCAGCTTTGTGAAGCTACGGTCCACCTCCTTGAGCACAGTTGGAGACTCGACCACGTCCGCAGCGGTCTCAGCCTCAAGGCTCGGCTGTCCTCGGTCCTACGATTACTGGCGCGCCTCCGACGGAAACAGGTCCCTGTGGTTTGGACCGCCCGAGGCGTTTCCTGGCGACGCTTGAAGCAGCCCGAGCTGGCGACAAAGGAGGCACGGGAGCAGCAGAAGGGGCAGGTGTTAAACTCTGCAGCGAATCGATCCGCGAAGTCAGCACGGTGATCTGATCCAGGATCCCTTTGAGGTCATCCCGCTGGGCATCGATCCGGCGGTTGAGTTCTGCGATCTCATCGCCAGCGTTCTGCTGTGCCCACTTTATCTCGGACAGGGATGCCCTGTCCTCGGGTGACAGGCTCATCGTTGAAGCGACTCCCCGGGCTTCCGGCGTCTCGACAAACTCTTCAAGGTTAGCCCAAACCCAGGCGCCAGCAGCACACGATCCGACGAGGGCAAGCGGAAGCACCAAAACCGGGAGAATCCGTCTTGATGGCCCGTGCAAGAGCGGCCGCAAGTCTGAGGCGGCCGCTTGATCAATCGAGTCCATTGTCCCTCGCTCAACATCCAATTCCAGCAGGCTTATTTCGTCGACGCGACAGCCTGCGATGCTCACGCGCGCCAGGAGCTGCCAGCGTCGGCAATAATCGATCTTGGCGAACTTCCTGATCGGCTGCCCCTGCTCCTATGAAACGCTACTTCTTGAGCAACGCAACGCGACAATTTGTGCGCGTTCTCCATGATAGCGTCCCCAGCGAGCAATGGTTCTCATCTTCGCCGGCGATGGCGCAGCATTTTCTCATCATTCAGAAGAACCTTGCAGATTTTCTTACATGCCCCGGCACGAATGCAAACCCACTGTTTCCTGCAGTGTGTTCGATGGAGACCAACAACTTCATCCGGGACGCACCACGTAAACGCCACGGCTGATCGGCCGAGCCGCAATGCCTGATTGGACCGGCAACGATTGCACCTGATCAACTACCAATTCCGGCAGGTTGTTCGAGATGACGGGCACGTGGCAAGCGTGGCCAACGAACGCCGCGCACGTCAAGGATTCGGATGCAAGACAGATTTTTCCGCGCCAAGGGCGCTGATGGAGCCAGCAACTGCTCGCCGATACCCGCCAAAGCTGCTCGATGGCTGATTCCTCCGGTCTCCTGGGCCATCACGTTGCACGTTGTGGCGTGGTTGCCGCGCGCGCAAATTCAAAGGCTCTTCGGCCTTGCCCGGCGATTGTCTCGTCTTTCGGTGACAACGATAACAATGAAGCGCTTCGTGAGGCCAGGCCTCTTGCCCGGCGAGCCATGCTTGCTGGTAGCTGCCGTTTCGTCGCGAAAGCCGCCTTCGATGCAGATGCGCGGCACCGCCAGAATCGCCTGACTCACAGTGAGCAAGGTGGACATTCGCAATGTCTTGGTGGCCAGGACAGCGAGGCCCCGCGCGGTGGTCGTGAGCATTTTGCCGAGCCAGCGCTCGCCGCTGGCTCGCGGCGCACCGGCCGTGATGCACAAGCAAGTTGCAGACCAGATCATCATCGCGCCGCGAGCGGAGAGGTTGGGAAAGCCTAAGTGGTTCTCTTCGGATAGATCGAGTTCTGGCTCGTCCCCCTCGCCCCCGGACGCGAAAACGCCGGGAGCTCACGCTGGGCCAATCAGGCCGCAGTTCAATCTATTCATGGCCGGCAGACATGGACTCGTGCGTGATTGCCTTCTTGCGACGACCTCAGCTTGGACATACTCAGCTAGGGCGGCACTTTCTTTCAATTTTAGACCAAGAGGAAAGCAACGTGGGCTTGTTATCGCACTTTCGCTAGCGGCTTGTCTGGTCGGCAATTCCGTACTGGCACAAACCGCGAGCGGGCTTGATCCTCGTAGCCACCCTGTGGATCAGCCCAGCAAAAGACGAAAGGCTTCCGATCGGGCCACAAAGCTCCCGATCGACCTGATCCATCAAGCAATCCGCCCTCCTGCCCCGGCGCCAGCAGCAGGTCCCGGAGTGCCTTTCGAGAAGCGCGGCAATGCGGACAGAGCTGCGCAGACGAGACCGCAAAAGACGATCGATCCCTTCGCAAGATACGACAATCTGCGTGAAAAAGGGTTGTGGCTCAACATACCTGGCCCTGCGGACACGATTGATCAGGACAGGGGCGGCGTTAGATCGGCGCTGGCAGATGTCGGCATCGGCTACATCGGCTGGACACACAACAGCTTTGCAAACAACCAGCTGCCGAACGCAGCCAGAAGCACTATCGCAAACCAGCTCTATATGGGCCAAAATCCGACCTTCGCGTCGGCCAACTTCATGATCGTCACCTACGATCTTAGCCGGTTTGGCATTGCCGACGGACAGATTGTCGTAGGAGCCGAGCAGCAATACTGGACGTGGGATCGCCCGGGGCCAGATCGAGTCGGAATCAATACGCTCGCCTACTATCAGACTTTCTTCGACAGGACACTAGAACTCAAACTTGGCTACCTCAGAAACCAAAATGAGTTCACCGGCACATTGTTCGGAGGGATTACAGGATCGAACATGTCTGCCTTGTTCCAGGCCGGCATGAGCACCAATGCCGCGCCGACGCCTGCGGTCAACCTGAAGTACAATTTTGACGATCGCTTATACAACAAGGTCTCCGTCCAGCGCTCAATTAGTCCAGATGGTCCCTATGTCCAGATAACGGAGAATCCCATCGGCTTGAACTGGAGCACGGCCAATGCAGGCATTCTTCTCGTTGATGAAGCCGGCTACAAGACCAAGGCTGCTCCCGGCATACCCGACACGTGGCTGCGGGCGGGCGTTGGTTTCAACAGTAGCCGCTACAAGAATTTGGCGGATCCCAACCAACAAAGGGAAAGCGGGAATAACTTTCACTACATCGCTGCGGACAGGCAGTTCTGGCAGAGCGACGCCAGTGGGATTCCGTCTCGCGGCATCTATGGTGGCTTCTCCCTCATGGGAGCTCCGCCTGATCTCAACAAGATCAGCCAATATTATGAGCTTCGTGTTTATGCGAAAGGGCTTTTTGACAGTCGGCCCAGTGATCTGATTGCACTCGTTGCTAGCAACACGAGCTGGAGCAAATTTGCTGTGGATGCTGCTTTGGCTAAAGGCCAGCTTGCGCATCGCGATACCACAGCAATCACCGGAACATACACCGCGCATCTCGCTCCGGGAATATATGCAGGCGTCGGACTGTCATACGTTCATAAGCCGACAAGCATCACACACACGTTCCAAACGGAACACGCGCTCAATCTGTTGGTGTCTACGTTGATATTCTTCTGATCATCGCAAGCGCCGTTCTGTTCCCCGCCTTCTCGTGACGCATGGGACCTGAGCTTCGCGATCGCTTTGAAGGGATCAGCTTGCATCTCCGCTAGACGAGCCCGTTAAGTCGGATGTGACAGGACGCCAGCTGGAGAGCTTACGGAAAAGGATGTCGTTAGTTCTCCAGGGAGGATCGGGCGGATTGTTGAGGAGAGGCTGGTCCCGAGCGCCGTCATTTCCGAGGTTGGCCAACGCGAATAACTCCCCGTACGGAACCATGGCCAAATCAGGTTCTCGAAAGCTTGCCCGACTACAGAGACCTGTTCAGGTGATCCTGGAGGTGAGGTTAGCGTGGACCCGCAAGATTTTGACCCATTTGACGTACCAGCTTGGTCGCAGGGGCAGCACGCCGTCTCGGAAGCGCCGCAGACGAGCCCGGCCGCACGAGATCGCTTTGAGCAGCACTTGGCCGAGGCAAGACGGGCAGATCCCGCTCCCGTCGGCGCTCGCGACCACTATCCCCATCTATCTACAGAAGACCGGGACCTTATCGACAGGGCGATTGCTCAATATGCGGCTCAGAAAAACCTGCAACCGAGCACGGTCAGTTTCTATACGCAGGCACTTCGTCGACTGGCGAATGATCTGCGCGCTCGTGGCCAAATGACTGATTTAGGGGACCACGCGTCCTTGCTTGCTCACGCAGAGACTTACTTTCCGAAAGACACGCCCATGAAGACAAGCGTAGGGAAGCTTTCGCCTGGATTTGCGAATTGCCCCGCTCGATCGGACGAGTCCACAAACCGCTTTCCGCAATCAGCTGTCATGGACATTGCCGGAAGGGACCGACGACTTACACCGCCTCAATGTGAGACACCATCGCGAGACTTAGCCGGCTTGTCCGAGGAGATCACTGAGACCTCGAACAAACGCGATTAAAAAGCTCGCGAGTATCAGCGCGAGACCAAGGATGGTCCACACGAAGTCTGCGACTTTCGGCGATTCGATTTTTTGCCGGATTGCACCTTCGATCGATACTTTTAACCGACCGAGGCGCCCGGTTGCTTCGACTTGTTCGACCTGCGACTTCCGATGACGCAGCCAGAAATCTCTCAGCCACGGCACTGCAATGAATATTGGACTCGCGGCGCCCAGAAAATCTTTGAGTGCGTCCCACCAAGAGTACCCCATCTACTTCAGGTTCTCATCGACAGACCCAGACTAGATAGCCATAGGCATGTGAGCCGCGAGTTCTAGATCATCACTAGACGCAGCAACTCCAAGCGTTTTGCCGCATGCAACTGAAATTCGTTCCATCAAATCCCAAGTTGGTCCTTGGATTCCGACTCCCGATTCAATTTCGCTAACCCGAGCTTGGCTTACGTCCAGCTTTTCTGCCAATTGAGTCTGTGAGAGTCCGGCATCCTTGCGCATGGCTCGAACTAACTCACCAGCACGCATCGCCGCGCTCGATAGTTTCTTTTCAGTTGCAAGGCCTGGATCAGCATGTTCGATTTTTTCCACAAGGTCGGCGAGCGAGCGACCGCGCCCCTTGCTGCTGACCTCAGCAACGGCTTGCGGTCTACGTTCGTGGCTTTTTTCGACTTTGAGTTTGACCATTGCAGCCTCCACTCTTCATACAAACCAAACTGAAGCTCGCGCATTCAGTATTCCGGTCTTCAATGCACTATAGTCGTTGCCATTCCAGGAGGACCCTCCAGCATACATCGGCACGCCATGCTCAGCCGCGAGCATCAGCGTCACCGCCACGTCGCCATCATCATCAATTTCGATAGCGAAGATTGCAAACTTGGTCGCTCCGACCGCTTGGAACATCTCAATGCCCCTATACGTATAGAAGGGCGAAAGATCTCTGGCGTCCACCGCTCCGCTGTGAATTTTCTGGAGGTACAGCAGGACCTCGCAGGCGAAATCGTGCCCAAGCTGCTCCAACTCATCAGCCGCGTCTCCCAACTGGGGATCTTCGAACGAAACAAGCATATAAGGAATTCCTTATGTTTGTCAAGGCCCATCAGCACTGCCAGTTCAGCGTGAGATGGAGAAAGGAACCAGAAAATACCGCCCCATAGGGTGCAACTATAGGGCGCTTCAGACACGCGATACCCGGCCGAGCCGTACTATCATATCTTGTGATAAGGGCTCGTTGACCCGCATGAAGCGGCCGGAACCGCCGAGTTCCCGCGCAAACTCAGCAGATTCGTTGAACGGCGCCGCTCAAACTTGATTGGGATTAAGTCTGTTGACAAAGTTTTCCGCGAGCGCGGTCATCCGGAAAGCGTCACTTGAACAGAGACGCGAAACCGAGACCGGAAACTCGATACGAAAAAGCGCCGCCTGCTACCGGCGACGGCCATAATGTTGCATTGCAGCAATTAGCCCTGTGAGCCGACGATCTTGTTTCCAGACAAGACGAAGGTTTTGGTGTTCACGTCGGTATCCCGGGATCCCTTCTTCTTCGCCCGCACCAGGGTGGAGTGTTCATCAGACGGCAAACCGGAGCCGCCGGAATCTGCGGCATACTTCCGGGCAACTTTACTCCATTCCTGAGCCACTCGGCCTGGCTTGGGGGGCGGAGCATTGGAATCAAGCCCCTTTGGGGGTGAATCCAAGGGTTCCCAATCTTCGAGCGGGCCACTCAAAAGGTCTGATTTTCCCGCCATGATGTCACCTTTGCGAAACGGGGTTCGTTGCCATTTTCGTTCGCCCGTGAGGCATGCCTTTTATGTAATCGATCTTGGCTTGAAAGAGAGCTTCTGCGGGCCGCTTTCCCGCGTTGACGTGCTTCCAGAACGCTGAATGCATGGGGGCACCGAAGCAGTTGAGGTCCCCGTCCATTGGCGAGTAGTGCGCGCCGGTACACCCCACGAAAGCATTGGCCCCCGCCGCCAGGACAGAGAGCGCGACGGACTGGGCCGGGATGACCACTTGGATCGGATCGCCGGCCCTATATACCGCTGCCCGCGTGCGTACGGTCAACGCACCCCAGCAGCATCCGGCGAATATGATGGCTCCGCAGGGGTCAGGAACGTTGTTGACCGTCATCGCCTCAAGCATGTCGCCTTGCGTCTCGCCCCAAAAACGCGAGGTGTCGGTGTCTGAGCCGTGAAGCATGAGGTAGATGAGCTTTGCCGATAGATTACCGGGATTGCTGTCGAATGTACTTGTTGGGATGTAAGCATCTGTTCGGCGCCCAGAACGCCTGAATAGATCTGGTCAGCAAACGGGCGCACGAAATTCCGCTCGTACAAAGACAAGCACAACGAGGCGAATGGCGAGGAGAATCGGGACGGTCACAGCAATAACCATTCTTGGAATTGCGGCGTCGAGGGTCCCACCGACGATCCCGAGATCACGGCCTTGCGCGAGCACCAGAAACGGAATCTGCTCGCGACGATGCTGCTCTCCCATGGCACACCCATGCTGCTGGCCGGGGACGAGTTCGGGCACACCCAGAAGGGCAACAACAACGCATACGCCCAGGACAACGACACGACCTGGCTCGATTGGATGCGCATCAACGCGAACGGCCGCAACCTGCGTGAATCTGCGCGAAAGCTGATCGCGACACGCAAAGCATTCCCTATTCTGTACCGCAGTCGCTTCCTGGTTGGCTCGCACAATGAGGAGCTCGACGTCAAGGACGTGACCTGGCTATCACCATCCGGCGAGGAGATGACGACGGAGCAATGGCATGACGGCAATACCAACTTCGGGATGCTGCTCGGCGGACATGCGCAGGAGACGGAATCAAGCGCCGCGGCTCTGATGCGACCATGCTGCTGGTGTACAACGAGCACCATCGTGACCTTTACTTTGCCGGCCGTAGCCGACGGCCTTAGCTGGTTGGACCTGATCGACACCAACCAGCCAGATGGTCGAGTTCGAGTTCGGGCATGCCTACGCGGTGACCGGACGATCCCTGTTGGTGTTTGGGCTTGCCAACGATAATATCGCGACGCGCCGCCTACGGCAGGGTCTTGGCGCACTGTTGGATATCGCAGACACACCTCTGTCTGGCTAGATAGACCAATCTCGACACCGCCGATGAGCGATCCACCTCGCCCGGACACGATGTCGAGCCGCCCAGGATCGCCGACAGATCGGCAAGCAGATGCCCCTTGCCAAGGAACCATATGCGGCTTGAGGAGCATTTGGAACGCCGCTTCAAAGCCGGCGTTCAATGTCGAAATTGGAGGTTCGGATGAAACATCGTTTACTCATGGCTGCCGCCGCCGCTGCGGTCGTGGCGAGCTTCGGCGCTTCGACCGACGCCGTCGCACAGGATCGCTATTGCCTTCAGGGCCGGATTGGGGGCTATCCCGGCAATTGCCAATTTGCGAATTATGCTCAGTGCATGGCGAGCGCATCTGGAACGAACGCCTATTGCGGGGTCAATCCGCGTTATTATGCACGCCGTTATAGAGGATACCGGTAGGAGCTGTGGCTGTCCTAGCTGTATCACTCCACTAAGCCGAGCCGCATCATGAACCCGGAGCGATGCCTTACGGCCGTTGCCTTCTCCGGCGGTCTGGGCCTTGGTGCCTACCATGGCGGAGTGTTCGAGGCCTTGACCGGTCTCGCGCAGCCGATCGACTGGGTGAGCGGTTCATCGGCGGGCGCGATCACGGCCGCCCTGATCGCGGGAAGCCCAAGCGCCGATCGACTGCGGAATTTACGCATCTACTGGCATGCAGGCGGTCCGTCCGCAGGGCGTAAGCGTAGCGCCGAGGCCGTTCAGATTGTTTGTGCGCAGTCCTTGGAGCGCCGCTAGAAGAGTCATCTTCGGCAAGGGTGCTCACAACGGACGACCATTCGGACGACATAAGACGATCGTTGTCGCCGCGTATCAAGGTGTATGCTGGCGCAGGCCGGAAGAACTGGCCGGATGATCTAAAGGCCCAGATCGTCGCGGAAAGCCTTGAGGCGGGTGCGGTTGTGACGGATATCGCACGCCGCCATGGCTGCCGGCCCCAGCAGGTGCATGATTGGCGGCGCCGGGCGCGTTTGGGCCAGTTGGTGCTGCCGGGTTCGGCGGACACGCTGTCGTTCGTGCCGGTGGTGTCGGAGTCAGCGTTACCGGCGACCACGGAGTCCACCGGGTCGCCGGAAGCAGCCCTTGTGACTGTTGAGCTCCAGGGTGTACGGGTGGAGGTACGCGGGACGCCTGGGTTTGCCTTGCTTAGTGAAGTGTTCATGGCACTGCGACGGACACGTTCATGCTGACGGCTCCCGCTGGCCTCATGATTTACGTTGCGACCCGACCTGTAGACTTCCGGAAGGGCGCGGATGGCTTGGCACTCTTGGCGAAGGAGACGCTGGGCCACGATCCGATGAAGGGCGTGGCAGTGGTCTTCCGTGCGAAGCTTGCCGACCGGGTGAAGATCGTTGTTTGGGATGGCAGTGGCCTTGTGCTGTACTGGAAGCGGCTTGAGGGCAGCGCCTTCAAATGGCCGCCGGTTGTTGACGGTGTGATGCGGATGAACGCCACGCAACTGTCGGCGCTTCTGGTCGGCATGGATTGGACACGCATGCACGCACCTCGAATCCCGCAGCCGAAAGCACTTGCGTAGGGCATAAAATCTTCGCTGCATCGCGGCGCGAAGCATGGCAGATTCGGGCCAATGAGTGATTTGCCCGATGAGCTGCCGAGCGATCCAGCCGAGTTGCGTGCCTTTGCTGCAGCTCTGCTGGAGCGCTGCGCCAGGCTCGAGCGGTTGCTCAAGATTGCGAAAGATGCGCAGTTCGGTCGATCCTCGGAAAAGCTTGACGCTGATCAGCTACAGCTTGTTCTGGAGGATATCGATCAGGCCGTCGCGGCTCTCGAAGCAGCCGAGGATCGTGCCAATCCCAAAACATGCGAGAAGAGAGCTGCCGGGCGCAGGGCCAATGGCGGTCAGTTGCCGGAGCATTTGCCACGCATCGTTGAAACACTGATGCCGGCTGCAACCTGCTGCCCGTCCTGCAAAGGGGATCTCGTTGAGATTGGTCACGATGAGAGCCAGAGGCTGGACGTCGTACCGGCGCAGTATCGCGTAATCGTCACCCGCCGGCCCAAACTGGCCTGCCGCGCCTGCCAGGGCGTCGTTCTCCAGCAGGCTGCTCCCGAGCGACTGATCAGGGGTGGATTGCCTACCGAGCGGCTCGTCGCGCATGTGATCGACGCCAAGTAGCATTGGCATTTGCCTCTCTACCGCCAGGCGCAGATGCTGGCGACCCACGGAATTGCCATTGATCGTTCCACGCTCGCCTTCTGGGTCGGCTACGCCGCCCAGGAATTGAAGCCCTTGTGGCGTCGTCTGCGCGAGCTTCTGCTCGGGTCCCCGAAGCTCTGTGTCGATGAGACCCCGGCGCCGGTGCTGGATCCGGGGCGCGGCAGGACCAAAACCGGCTACTTCTGGGCGCCGTCGCGCGATGACAGGCCGTGGACCGGGCCTGACCACCTGGAGCGGTATATGCCTATGCACCGGGCCGTGGGGCCATTCATGGCTTGCGGTTGCTTGAGGGTTATCGCGGCATCATCCACTGCGACGGCTATCAGGCTTACAAGACCAAGACCCGAGAGACGCGTGCGGACGCCCTGTCCGGGACGCTCGCCTTCTGCTGGTCGCATCTGCGGCGCCAGTTTGTGAAGATCGAGCGCGAGGCGGCGCCTGCGCCAGCTCCGGTTGCCCGCGAGGCTCTTAAGCGCATCGCCAAGCTCTACGCGGTCGAGAAAGCCCTCCGAGGCCGATCTGATGCCGAGCGCCGCGCGGGCCGACAAGCGCATGCCCAGCCTCTGGCCGCAGCCTTGAAGCAGTGGTTTGAGGCAACGCTTGATCACCTCGCGCAGAAGAGCGACACGGCGAAGGCTTTGCGTTATGCGCTGCGTCATTGGGACGGCCTGACGCTCTACCTAGATGACGGGCGCATCGAGATGGACACGAATGCGGTCGAGCGTGCGATGCGGCCGATCAAGCTCAATGCCAAGAACGCCCTGTTCGCTGGTGCGACGAGGGCGCCGAGAGTTGGGCAGTACTAGCTTCGTTAATCGAGACCTGTAAGCTCAATAGCATCAGCGCCGAGCACGGGCTCTCCGATGTCCTCGCGAAGCTCGTTAATGGCTGGCCTGCGGCGCGACTGGACGAGCTGCTTCGATGGGCATCGACCTATATGATGCATGCGCACGATCCGAGGCTGGCAGCATGAGCCTTAACACGACCGCCGTCCGGATCAGGGTAACCCTCAAGGACGTGAAGCCGAGGTGATGCGTTGCCTTGTCGTACCCGTCACCCTGCGTCTTGATCGGCTGCATCTGACGCTTCAAGCGGCGTTTGGCTGGACGAACAGCCACCTCTTCGAGTTCCTAGCTGGCGAAGGGCGTTGGGGCGTCCCTGATCCCGACGGTGATTTTGGCCCCCAGCCGATCGATGCCCGCAAGGCGCGGCTCTCCGATATCGTTCAAGAGACAGGCGCCAAGACGATCCATTATCTCTATGACTTCGGCGACTTGCTCGAGGCCATCGGTCGTTGTCCTCCGGAAGATGTCGGCGGTGCGTCAGGCTATGCCGACTACCTCAGCGCCATCGGCGACCCTAATCATCCGAGCACGAAAATATGCGCCTCTGGGGGCCCGAACAGTTCGATCCCAACGTCGTCGATCGGAGGGCACTCGAGGCCGCCGTCAACGCACTGTCGGGAATCAAGGGCCTCAATCGCCCGGCGAGAAGGCACGGGGTCAGGCTCCGGCAATCCTATGCTCGCGTGGCCAAGGCCGCCGCGATGATGGCTTCCCGCTACGCTCACGCCAAACAGTGCCGGCGGCATCAGCGACAGTTGCGCAGGCTCGGCCCAATCATTCGCGACATCCGCCGCAACATCGAGGGCCAGCCGGCACTGGAGGAGGCCTTCGCCCTTCCGCTCGGCCGGGCCGCGCAGATTCGTTCGCAGCAGCAGCGCCAGCGCGGCTGGAAGCTTTATTCCTTCCATGCTCCGGAGGTGGAGTGCATCGGCAAAGCCAAGGCCGCCGCGCCTTACGAGTTCGGCGTGACGGCCTCCGTCGTCACCAACAATCGCCGCGCTCCCGGCGGCCTGTTCGTGCTGCACGCGAGCGCAATGCCCGACAATCCGTATGATGGGCACACCCTGCGGGACGTCATCGAGCGCACCGAGACGCTCACCGGCTGTCCGATCGAGCGGGCCTATGTCGACAAGGGGTACCGCGGCCACGATGCGCAAGATCCCCGTCGCCTCTTCATCTCCGGCCAGAAGCGCGACGTCTTCGGTGTCATCAAGCGCGAGCTGCGCCGTCGCTCTGTCATCGAGCCCATCATCGGGCACATGAAGGCCGAAGGCCACCTCGGCCGCTGCTACCTCAAAGGCCGCGCCGGCGACGCCGCCAATGTTGTCCTCTCAGCCGTCGGCCACAACTTCCGCCGC
This sequence comes from Bradyrhizobium sp. WSM2793, assembly GCF_000379585.1. Classification (NCBI taxonomy): domain Bacteria; kingdom Pseudomonadati; phylum Pseudomonadota; class Alphaproteobacteria; order Hyphomicrobiales; family Nitrobacteraceae; genus Bradyrhizobium; species Bradyrhizobium sp. WSM2793. The sequence continues at coordinate 14,840 of NZ_KB902816.1, forward strand.
ATCCTCACCCGGCTCAGAGAACTCTTGGGCCTCTTCCTGGAGTTGCTAATGGCGAACGCTCGCCTCTCCAACACAGCTCAATCCGGCTTCTTAACTCAGGAGTTGGAGCCTGGAGCCCAAGGTGCGGTTCATTCGGCCACTGGATCCGGATGCGAAGAAGACCGATGCCGTACCACAAGCGGCACTCTATCGAGTCGCTTAACTAGTCTCGTATCGAGTCACCTGTGCGCCCCGCGCTCCGTTCCGGCAAAAGGATACCCTGGATAGCCGCTAAAAGCGGAACCTAACAAGGACTTGCAGAACGCAGGCGTGAGCTTGCCGCGGTGGATCACGACGTCTTCGTGACCCGTTGCAGCTCGAGCGTTCTGCCAGAGGCGATTGTAGCCGCGCTGTTCGTTGGATTTCACGTGGCAAGCGGCGAACTTGGCGTCATCCAATGTCGTTAACTGCCACGCATAGACCGGCCGCTTCGTATGGATGTGCACCCACATCGGATTCACCGTACCATTGCGCAGTGGCGTAGGCTGCAGCTTGATCTCGAACAGCGTTCCTGGCTCACCCTTCAACGCGCGCGGTGACTCCAAGGGAGCCAACTCCTCGGCCGCCTGCAACCGTTCGAGGTACTTCTGCGAGGGAAACGCATAGGTCTTCATGCAATCGATCTCGATCGAAGCCTTTTGCGCCTTCGAAGCACGTGCCTGCCCCTTAACATCCGACAACATCGCCTTGAGGCGGACTATTTTTTTTTGCACTTCGGGCACTTGCATAGGCGTGAGTAGGCCGCGTCGGCGAGGTTCGTCCAGCGCGGCTACACAGGCCTCAATCTCCGCGGATTGGCTCTGCAGCCGCTCAACCACGGTGTCCACGACGTGCTCGGCATCTTCGGGCTTCATGTGGCGCGCTTGCGAAATGGCTCTTTGCTCACTGCGCAGATCGAATTGCAAGAGTTCGTCCAATCGCGCGAGCAGGCGCGTCAGTGTCTCCTTCGATGGCGCAGCCTGCCATATCGCCAAGTGTTCCCTCGCCGACGATGACATCCTCGTATGCGCCTCCTCCGCGCTCGCGAGTTTCTTCGTGCCCAGATCCGAGAGCACAATAACCTTGGTGGTTCGCGTCGTGTCGGCGTCGGGCCTAGCGAGCTGCGGCTCGGGCTGCCCGGCTGCCGAACTCCCCGCACCTCCGGCCTGCCTGCGCTTGCCCTTCCCTTTCCTGCGCGCTGGACTGCCTTCGGCCGCCGGGTCGTTGCCGGCAGCGTCGGCCGGTAACGCAAGGCCAGCCTCCGTTGGCGGTTCAATGATGGCTGGTGTCTTCGGCTGCACTGCTAGCAGGCGCATGACCTCATGGGCAGTGACCCACGATCCTTCCACGATCTGATCCAACAGATCCAACGGAAGCTCGGGACTTGCTCCCTTATTCCTTAGCTCGGCAACCATGTTGGGCAACGCCGACGCAAATTCCGATAGCCGCTCCATGACCCCTTCCAGAACGGCGCAGTGCTCTGCGTCGAGGGCTTGTCCTTTGCTGTTCAGAACAGCGTCGCCCGTTGAGAGGAATGCCGGAACAACATCGCCCATGAAGGTTCCGAGTAGACGTGCCCGACCGTTCTCACCCAAGAGGATTTGCCTGACGGCCGGGTCGAGCGTGCTCGCGTGCGACTCAATCATGACCCGCGCGAGAAGGACTTGCGATTGCAGATGCACGCACCTCGTATTCAGTGCCCAGCCGGTATGCAGCCGTAGTGTCGCCTGTTCGGCCTGTCGCATTTCGGCCGTTGCACTTGGCAAGTTGGCAGTGGCTGCGCAGACGGACTGCATCCGTTCAGAGCGCAATGCCTTCTTTTCCCACCACTCCGTGCAGGCCAAATAGTGTTTCGCCGCACTGGAAGCCGCTCGGATCAGTTGGTCGGGCGGAGCATTGGATTGGCGCATCCGCTCGAGTATCTTTCCCGCATTCTCCCTACGCTGCTCCAAGGCGTAGATAGTCCGTGCGGCCAGCGCGTTGCATTCGTTCCCCGCATCCAGAGTCCGGGCACGAACTCGGCGAGCCTGATCTTCGGACAGAATGCTGCGCGCCACATCTGGAGACAGGCTCGCGTAGTAGTCCAGAACTGCTGCGCCTGCTTTAACAACCTGATCGATCAGCTCTTGCGCCTCAGACGAGCTCTGAGCGCCCATGGCAGCACTGTGGCAAGTATCAAGTTCCTCAAGCAGGCCGTCCATATTTTGTTTCGCTGCGTTGATCCCCTCACCGCTTGAGGAAATGGGGACAGCCACACCCGAACCTGAGGGCACGCTCGCGAGCCTCGCCATTCTATCTTCAGGCGCTAAGCACATCCGCTCCAAGACGGAGTTGAAAACTCGGTGGCCTTCCGCAGGGACAAAATTTGGCTCCGAATGCGCACTGCTCGATCCCGACGTGCTGTCGGCTCCTGCAGCCCCAACGTGCGGTTCGCCAGGTCGGCCAATGCCCGTCATGTTCCATCTCCCATACGGTCAACAATGCGCAGCGTCCCTGGATAGGCCGCCTGGCTGACGGTTGGCTGACGAAGGATGCTTTCCGTGTGCACAACCCCGCCGTCCGAGTTCCAATTTCATGGAAGCTGTTGTGGTGCTGAGGCAGCAATATGGGATGGCCCATAAGGTGCGGGATCGTCGATTGTAGCGCCTGTCCGCATTCCATTGCCTCGCCGTGACCAGTATGGAAATGTGCGCTGCCAGAGATAGCCCTGCCAAAGTCATTCCCGAATACCGAAAGCCGTCGAGCATGGCGAACCGCAGGGTCGATTTTCAGACTTTCGGCAGCAGCAAAGCTCTTACTAACCGGGAGGAGATGCTATTGTTCGACCAAGGAGTTTCGGATCCAACAATGCGTAGATCTGGGCTCGATGTTGAACGTTCCGTCAAGACAACCTCTTCTTCTCGCGTTCGAGTGAGCAGAACCTACGTTGCGCAAGTCCTTTTCAGAATAGGACCTCGCCGAGGATGCTGCCCAGTTAGGCGCACTTAGAATACGCTCATAAAAATAGCGCAGTGAGCGTGCCAAGCACACCGAGCGCCAATCCGATATCGGCGAACCTACCGTTGGCCCGTCTCGAAACAGCAGAAGCGTGAGAATCGGTTCCACCACCCAAATTGCTCCGACCGATATCGCGATGACTATGCAGATATTTCGAGATGCATGTATCCCAGTGCATATCCGAAGACGAGAAGGATACCGCCGAAGGGTATCAGCAGAAACATCGGCAAGAGCGTTGTCAGGTCCTCGCCGGCCTTTCCAAATTGCTTTGAGGCAATCAACGCTGCGATTATCGAAAGCGCTACTCCAAAGAAATGGCGCCTACCGCTCAATCTTCAATGCTGAACTCATCGCCTGACGTATCGAAAGCGCTGTCAAGGTGGTTTCCAATCAATGGACTGCATCTCCTGGCTGCCTTGGACAGCTTGGGCGTCGATCTACAGGATGTATGCACATGATCCGAAGCTGGCGGCATGAGCCTGAACACGACGGCGGTCCGGATCAAGGTGACCTCAAGGATGTGAAACCGGAGGTGACGCGATGCCTTGTCGTGCCGCTCACGCTGCGCCTTGATCGGCTGCATCTGACGCTTCAGGCGGCGTTTGGCTGGACGAACAGCCATCTCTTCGAGTTCCTGGCCGGCGAAGGACGTCGGGGTGTCCCTGATCCCGAAGGAGATTTTGGCCCTCAGTCCATCGATGCATCGCAAGACGCGGCTCTTCAATATCGTTCAGGAGACCGGCGCGAAGACGATCCATTATCTCTATTACTTCGGTGACAGCTGAGACCAAGTGATCAAACTCTAAAAATGGTTCGACACCACGACGATAGAGGGACTTCTCTCCTGCTCGAGGACGTCGGCGGTGCGCCCGGCTATGCCGAATACCTCGATGCCAGCGGCGACCCTACTCATCTGGAACATGAAAATATGCGCCTTTGGGCCCGCACAGTTCGATCCCAACGTCGTCGCCTCGAAGATGCTCGAGGCCGCCGTCAGCGCATTGTCCAAAATTTGGAAGCCGCGGCGTCGCGGCACGCGGCTCAAATAGATGTCAAGCGTTAATCATCAAAAGGGCCGCAGAGCTACGCTTACGCAGGGACGAACGAAAGTCGCCATCTTTTCGCATGGCTGAGCTCGATCAATACGCGCCTGTTCGGCCATAGCGGGTTCTTCCAGCCCCGGCTGCCCATTCCGGCATCTCACTTCAGCGGCTTGTATGATCTCAGCCCTACACGAGAACGCCTTCGCCAGCTGATCGATTTCGGCCGTCTGAATGACGGTGATCCCCGCATCACGATCTGCGCCACGGACCTCGAAAGCGGCGACGCCGTGATGTTCGATTCTGCGTCGGAACGGATCGAAATCGATCATACTCTGGCGAGTTGCGGATTCATCCCTGAATTCGCTCCGATGCAGATCGCCGGCCGGTGGCTTGGCGATGGCGGGTTCTCGCTGAACGCGCCATTTGATCCGATTCTCGAGACTCCTGCCTCACTCCGGCTCTACGTCGTCGATCTCTTTGCGCGTGACGGTCAGGTGCCTGACGGACTCGAGGCTGCGGCCGAGCGCAAAAGCGATCTGACCTACGGCGACCAAACCTTCCAGCGCCTTGGCCACGCCCTGGAAGCGCGTCAGCTTCGCGCCGTTTCCCCTGAGCCCTCACCCGCTCTCGCCGGTGGCAGTGGCGGACACCAGCGAAGCTAAAGCTTATGGTAAGTAACGTGCGCCGTCGCAAACGGGATGCCAGCACGGCCAGCACGGCCGCGGACTATGCAAGCTCGTTCATCGATCCCATAAAACCAATCGTCGAAATTCAGCTTGAACGATTTACCGCCGCCTTGCGGTGTATCGCGCGTGTATTTCCAATGGAATGCGCAACCGGCTTGCTCTCCGATGGCGTCACCTTCCAGTCGGTTTTCCAAGCCGGTGTACTTGCCTTCCTCACCCTTTCGGATCGTCCAATGCAGAGTGTCACTATGGCCATCGTCAAATGTATATGACTCGACGAACAGCACTGTATCAGTGTCCGCATCTAGTTCGCCGTGACCAGCAATTGTTGCGCGCTTCAGTAGTCCGCCAACTAGACTTTCTAGTACTGCCCAACCTTCTAGCCGCCCGACGAAAAAACGCTCTGGAAGAAATAGCGGCATTGTTCCTCTAAAAGAAGCGATCGCCATTGGTAAACCCTTCGAAATAAATCTAGTGCACTAAATCTCCTTTCTCCCGCTGGTTCCTAGTTGGCTCCGGAACATGCTCCGCTCGGAGCGTTCAACCATCCGCAGTCCGCCCTTGCATTTCCACGATCGGAACTTAATACCGCTGGGCAGTCGGTTCACTGTTGATGGGGCTTTATCGTGGGCGTCACCGACATAGCCTTCTTTGGGCAAGCCCGGCGTTGCGATGACCTCTTCTTGTCTTAGAACTCCGCGATTTCGGGCGGATACTTGGATCAAGTCCTTGGCCATCATCATTCCGAGGAAGACGATCATGGCGATCCAGATCGTGATGGACAGTACCGGTGACAGCCGTCACTTCTTCAATGCAGATGACGCACGAGAGCTCGCGAAGGCGGAGCGGCGGTTCTACGAACTGACCGATGCCGGCTTCACCGCGGCGGTCCGGTCGGGTCTGGCTCAAGTATCGCAAATGCGATCGTTCGACCCGAACGCGGAAGAAACGGTATTACTTCCCAGGCTGGTCGGCGGATCGGCCCGCTGAGCTGCACGGTCCTCGCTTGGACATCGGCGAAAGTTGTGCCGTATCGGAGATCCAGAGCGTGCCGAATCGATCGGGACACCTGTCCGCAAAGCCGCCATGACGATAGCAACTAAGCTGAAAACAATTCGAGGCTACGTCGACACGGTGTTAATTTCAAACTGCCGTCTCCTTCGAAAAGCTCCTACGTGGCCTCGACGGGAACCATGAGATGCACGTTGGAGACGACGTCAGTTGGCTCGAACAGGATCTCGCCCGACCGCCGAACTGGCCGAGGCATGAGACGCAGTTCGAATTCTGCGTTTTGGCGGTGCGTAGACCGACGGCCCTTCCCCCCGTTCGCTCGACCGAAGGATCAGTCCCTCCCATTGGCGAAGCCAAACCAGGCGAATGGGAGTGCGAGGACGCAGAGCGCCGCCATAGGAAAGAACGCCGCCCCGGCATGGGAAGCATACAGTTCGCCGGACAAGAAGGTTAGTACTGCCGTTAGCAACCCCGAGCCAAACGCATAGAGAGATTGAGCAGTTGCGGCGACGCTTGCTGCGACCAGCGTCCCCATCATTCGCATCCAAGCGAGATGAAGCAGGGCGAACGTTAGTCCGTGCGCCGGTCGTTGCGGTCCACCTGCTCTGCCTTGTGGTGTATGCCGGATCGGCTTTCGTTTCCGCGTTGGATCTCGTTTCGGCCGTTCGGAGCGGAGACGCCGCTCAAGTCATGGCCCGAACGGATTTGCCGCGTGTCCGCTATTCCCTTCTTGATCAAATTATGTCTACTTACCTCGATCGAGTCGCCCAAAAACGGCCGGTGCGCCCACTCGAGCGAATAGCGATAAACGCGTTCGGTGCAACGATCGCCGATGACCTCGCGATCAAGCTCATGACGCCGGAAAATCTGTCCGCCCTTTTAAAGAGCGGCACTGTTCGCAACGGCGCGGAGAACATCACCTTCGGAACGATGTCGTCATTGGTAGCGTGGCGTTGAGGCCCTTGAGAATTTTTGTACTCAATCCTGAGAGCACCGCTAGAAGAGTCATCTTCTGCAAGGGTGCTCACAATGGACGACCATTCGGACGACATAAGACGACCGTTGTCACCGCGTATCGAAGTGTACGCAGGCGCAGGTCGAAAGCGCTGGCCGGACGATTTGAAGGCACAGATTGCCGCGGAAAGCCTTGAGCCGGGGGCGATTGTCACAGATGTCGCGCGTCGCCATGGATGCCGGCCCCAACAGGTGCACGACTGGCGGCGCCGGGCGCGTTTGGGCCAGTTGGTACTGCCGGCTTCGGCGGACACGCTGTCGTTCGTGCCGGTGGTATCGGAATCGGCGCTACCGGTGGCCGCAGAAGCAGCCGTTGTGACGGTCGAGTTCCAGGGTGCACGGGTAGAGGTACGCGAGACGCCTGGTCTTGCGGTGCTAAGTGATGTGTTCATGCGCTTCGACGGACACGTTCATGCTGACGCCGCCCGCGAGCCTCATGATTTACGTGGCGACGCAACCTGTGGACTTCAGAAAAGGTGCGGAGGGCCTGGCGCTGTTGGCGAAGGAGACGCTGGGCCATAACCCGATGAAGGGTGTGGCGGTGGTGTTCCGTGCGAAGCGCGCCGATCGGGTGAAGATTGTCGTCTGGGATGGCAGCGGCCTTGTGATGTATTGGAAGCGGCTCGATAGCAGCGGCTTCAAATGGCCTTCCATCGTGGCCGGCGTGATGCGGATGAATGCCGCCCAGCTGTCCGCGCTTCTGGCCGGCATGGATTGGACGCGCATGCATGCGCCTCGCGACGCGCAGCCGAAAGCGCTTGCGTAAAGATACAAATCTTCGCTGCATCGGGGCGCGAAGCATGGCAGAGTTGGGCCAATGAGTGATTTGCCTGATGAGCTGCCGAGCGATCCGGCCGAGCTGCGTGTCTTTGCCGCGGCTCTGCTGGATCGCTGCGCCAGGCTCGAGCGGTTGCTCAAGCTTGCGAAGGATGCGCAGTTCGGTCGATCGTCGGAAAAGCTGGACGCTGACCAGCTACAGCTTGTTCTGGAGGACATCGAAGAGGCCGTCGCGGCCCTCGAAGCAGCCGAGGATCGCGCCAATCCCAGAACCTGCGAGAATAGGACGGCCGAGCGCAGGGCCAATCGTGGCAAGCTGCCGGAGCATTTGCCGCGCATCGTCGAAACCCTGATGCCGGCTGCAACCTGCTGCCCGTGCTGCGAAGGCGTCCTTTTTGAGATGGGTCACGATGAGAGTCAGAGGCTCAATGTCGTTCCGGTGCAGTATCGCGTCATCGTCACCGGCCGGCCCAGACTGGCCTGCCGCGCCTGTCACGGCGTCGTCCTCCAGCACGCCGCCCTGAGCGATTGATCCGGGGAGGATTGCCGACCGAGCGACTGGTCGCGCATATGATCGATGCCAAGTATCATTGGCATTTGCCGCTTTACCGCCAGGCACAGATGCTGGCGACTCACGGTATCGCCATCGACCGTTCCACGCTAGCCTTCTGGGTCGGCTACGCCGCCCAGGAATTGAAACCCTTGTGGCATCGTCTGCGCGAGCTTCTGCTCACCTCCTCGAAGCTCTGTGTCGATGAGACCCCCGCACCGGTGTTGGATCCGGGACGCGGCAGGACAAAAACCGGCTACTTCTGGGCGCTATCGCGCGATGACAGGCCCTGGGCCGGACCTGATCCGCCTGCGGTGGTCTAGGGCCGTTCATGGCTTGCGGCTGCTCGAGGGCTATCGCGGCATCATCTACTGCGACGGCTATCAGGCTTACAAGACCATGATCCGAGAGACGCGTGCGGACGCCCTGTCCGAGACGCTCGCCTTCTGCTGGTCACATCTGAGGCGCCAGTTTGTGAAGATCGAGCGCGAGGCTGCTCCGGCGCCAGCTCCGGTTGCCCGCGAGGCTCTTAAGCGCATCGCCCAGCTTTACGCGGTCGAGAAAGCGCTCCGCGGCCGATCGGATGCCGAGCGCCGTGCTGGCAGGCAGGCGCATGCCAGACCTCTGGCTATAGCCTTGAAGCAGTGGGTTGAGGCCAAGCTTGATCACCTTGCACAGAAGAGCGACACGGCGAAGGCCTTGCGTTACGCGCTGCGTCATTGGGACGGCCTGACGCTCTACCTTGATGACGGGCGCATCGAGATGGACACAAATGCTGTTGAGCGTGCGATGCGGCCGATCAAGCTGAACGCCAAGAACTCCCTTTTTGCCGGTTGCGACGAGGGTGCCGAGAATTGGGCAGTTCTGGCTTCGTTAATCGAGACCTGTAAGCTCAATCGCGTCAGTGCCGAGCACCGGCTCGCTGATGTTCTTGCGATCTTGAGGGGCTGAGAGAGAAGGTCCGGCTAGCAGAAGCCGCTCGCGTATTGCACTAAGCCTCGGCAATTCGAGCCGTTCGGTGGCGCAGGTAGGAACGCTGCAGCCTGGTACCGCATTCGCTGGTATGGAGCGGTTCTCTTTACCTTTGATAGTGGCGGCCGCATTCACCATCGGCGTCATCGCTGGCTATTGCATTCACTCATTTCCGCAAGGCGTCGAGCAGCGGCCCGCCGCAGGCGCCGTGATTTCAAATGAGACGCGGTCCAGTTGCTCACCGTGGCCGGAAGTCGACGGAATCGGCTGTCAGTCTAGTTTAGGAGACAACACTTCTGCGACCTCACTCCTCAGGGTCAAACCGAGATAAGGAAGTGTTTTCGCCTCGGTTAAGTAGCCCAAGCCGTCGTTCCAGCTCTTCCTTTTTCGCTAAGAGCCTCAGCGAGAGAATGTCATTGACTAGCGTGTGGAGTTGCCACAGCTCCTCCACAGACATGCTCTGCAACCGCTCTCGTTTCATGAATCCCCCGACTCACGTAGGGCCATAGCTTGGAGTACCAAACGGGGCCGGCAACGAGACGTCGGTTGAGGAGGCAAGGTTATCTACTTACGGCTTTGGCTTGGTTTCTGCGAAGCTGACCGAGCCGATCTTGACCGAGACCGTTATCTACGTGCGGCTGAAGCCGGACAGCTAGTCATCTGGAACGCAAATTCGTCGCATTAGTTGATTGCTCGAATCTCTAGAGAGGAGAGTGCTAATGGCGAATGCAGGTGTGCGAGGCCGGCCGATCGCGCCGTTGGTGCTTAGTCCGCAGGAGCGGGCGTACTTGGAGAGGCAAGTTCGTCGTCATCGTGTAGCCCGATCGCTATCTGAGCGGTGCCGCGCGATCCTGCGATGTGCGGATGGTCTGCCAAGCAAGTCTGTGGCTGCCGAACTTGGCATCCATGAACACACCGTTGGCAAGTGGCGCCGCCTATTCTTGCAGGATCGCTGTGATGGCCTGCTTGACGAAGCCCGCCCTGGCCGCCCTCGAACCATCGACGACGATCAGGTTGCTGAGGTAATCGAGCGGACATTGCGTACGACACCGCCCGACGCGACGCACTGGTCGATCCGTTCGATGGCTGCGGAAACTGGCTTTTCTCACACCACGATCCGCCGAATGTGGACGGCGTTCGGCTTGCAGCCGCACCGCAGCCAGACATTTAAACTGTCGAGCGATCCGCTATTCGTCGATAAAGTGCGTGATATTGTCGGGCTTTACCTGTCCCCACCGAGCCGAGCCGTTGTCCTCAGCGTCGATGAGAAAAGCCAGATCCAGGCACTCGATCGCGAGCAGCCGGTCTTGCCGAATGCCTGGGGTGCCGGAACGCCGCACGCACAGCTATGTGCGGCATGGTACGACCACGCTGTTTGCCGCACTCGACATCGCTTCCGGCTTTGTCATTGGCAAATGCTACAAGCGCCATCGGGCGGTCGAGTTCTTGAAGTTCCTCAAAGAGATCGACGCTCAAATCCCTGAAGGGCTCGCTGTCCATATCGTCATGGACAACTACGCCACCCACAAGACACCCAAGATCAAAGCGTGGCTCGCTCGCCGGCCGCACTATCATGTCCACTTCACTCCGACTTCCGCGTCATGGATCAATCAGATCGAGCGCTGGTTCGCTGAACTCACCAGAAAGCAGATCCAACGAGGTGTTCACACCTCCGTCAGGCAGCTTGAGGCCGACATCCGTACCTTCATCGAACTGCAACAACAACCCGAAGCCCTTCAAATGGACCAAGTCCGCAGACCAGATCTTGGCTTCCGTCAAACGCTTCTGCCACAAAGCCCAGCAGACTTTATGTGGCGAACTTTAGATTCACCTGACTAGCACTACTTTGGCAGAATCTATTTGCGCCGGTGTTTTTCATGGATTTGTTTTCGGCAGTATGGACACCGTTGAGACGGCGGCCGAAGGATGAGATCGACGATGGCGTGACGTACGGCGGGCATGGTTGGCTGAGGCGGAGGTCCGTTGATTCTTTTTTTTCCGCCCCGCGTGTGCGAGGCGACGATGTTGCAGGAAGGCGTAGGCAATCATTGTCATCAGGGCGTGGCGATGAAGACCCTGCCATGATCGTCCCTCGAAGTGATCAAGTCCAAGCTCCTCCTTCAACTGCTGATGCGCCTGCTCACAAATCCATCTTGCCTTGATGGTGGCGGCTAGTGTGCGCAGATCCGTCGCCGCAGGGAGATTGGCAAGATAGTATTTCTTCTCCCCTGAGGCACGTTGCTCGCCAATGAGCCAAGCTTCGTCGCCCGGGAGATGCTGCTGACCCTTATCCCAAATCCGCTGAGGAGGGCCGTCGGCGGTGCGGACACGGAGAGCCGCAAATCGGGCTTTCAGCCGACCTTTCGTCCCGCTGCGCCAACTCACGGCTTTCCATTTGGCGCTGGCCAGCATTTGTTCTGCCGCAATCGATAAGATATCGGGCACGTGGTGCTTTCGTGGTTTCCCGCGGACTTTGGTGATCGGCCAAATGAGCTTCACATCGACCGGATACACCTTCAGGTGCCGAGGAATGCCGACAGCCCAAGCCAACCCGCGCTCTGTCAGCCCTTGTCGAAATGGTGCGCTAAGTCCGTATCCTGCATCCGCCAGCACACAGCCAAAGCGCACGTTGGCCGCCATCGCGCGGTCAATCTCGGCCAGAGCAATTTCCGGCTTGGACCGTGGCGTTCGGTGTTCGACTGGCACGCGAGCACGCTTCAAACGAGACACGTCGCTTGTCCAACTGTCAGGCAGGAAGAGACGTAACGCAATCATCACTGGCACTTCGCCGCGCGCAAGCGTCAAAGACACCAGCGTTTGGCAATTTGCCGTTTTACCGAGAGCCGACGCGTATTGAGCCGCAACACCAACCGAGCGTTCGCCCTTCTTCGGCAGTGAGGTGTCATCAATGACGAGCACCGCATCCCTGCCGCCGACAAGTCGGTCCGCCTGGTTGAGCAGTTCCGTCTCCAGCGGCGTCGCGTCCCAGACACCGTCCGCAATGAAATGGTGCAGTTGGTCGTAGTTGCCCGTGGCAAGGCGCTCCGCCATCGGCTGAACGCTCTTGCGATCGCCAGGACCGATCAGTCCCGCAACATACAGAGGACACATCCGCTGCCGAGTCTTATGACCCAGCCGGTCCAAGAACGGCATCAGCCAGCGTTCAAGTTCGTCTTCCCATCCCGCCATGGTCAGCCCTCCATGAGCCGACCACCCATGAATCATTGAAAAATTGATTCGGGAATCCTATAAAGCACGGCAAAACCGACAATCTGCCAAAGTAGTGCTAGGACGCGGACTCATAAAGACGCAGCCATAACCTGATTGACGCGAGTTGCACGAAGGCAAGGTTGGCGGCGAGCCTGTCGTAGCGCGTTGCGACCCGACGACATTGCTTGATCCTGTTGAAGAATCTTTCGATCTGGTTTCGAGCGCGGTAAAGGTACGGGCTGAAGCAGATCGGATCATTGCGATTGCATTTTGGCGGGATGTTTGCCCATGCACCTTTCTTCATGGCAAGATCTCTGATCCAGTCAGCGTCGTAGCCACGATCGGCGAGCAGCATCGATCCAGGCTTCAGACGAGACAGAAGTTTTCCGGCAAGTCGATTGTCATGGGCCTCACCAGGCGTCAGTGCCAGCCGTACGGGCAGGCCATTGCCATCTACAAGCGCATGAATCTTGCTGGTCAACCCGCCGCGTGACCGTCCTATCGATTGCCTCTGGTTCTTGGCGATGCACGCTCCGTGCTGATGAACGCGGACAATAGAGGTGTCGATCATCTGGACCGCCGCATCGTGAGCAGCGGCGAGTGCATCTATGATTCGGCTCCAGACACCGGCCCGGCGCCAGCGAACAAAGCGATTATAGCAGGTAGTGTAAGGGCCAAATGATCCGGCAAATCGCGCCAAGGTGCCCCAGATCGCAGAACCCAGAAGATGCCATTGAGGACGCGTCGGTCGTTTACCCGAGGAACTCCACGCGGCTTGTTTGGTAGCATAGACTTGATAGCTGCCCATTCGTAGTCCGTTAGTTCATGGCGCATGATTCGAAGCCTCAGTTTGGGAGCTTGAATCACGGGCGCCGGGGCGAGCACAATGCTTTTGCCATGTCAGGCCGACTTGTCCTCACGGCTACACTCAAGCTTATCTCGCAAGGTCGTGATCACGCGATGGACAATCCGTATATCCTTGACCGACAGCCGTTCTGAAAGATCGTTGATCCAGGGAGCCTGCAATTCCATTGCGGCTTCGAAGGCGCGCTGTCCATTCTCAGTGAGCACGACGAGCTGCGCCCGTCGGTGATGCGGGTTGACCTCAAAAGATACGAGGCCCTCTCTGTGCAGATCATTGATAATCCGCTGCACGTTTTGACGATTGCCGCCGAGGTCGCGTGCGAGCCAAGCGACCGGTTGGGGACGTTCGGCGGACACAATGGCGCCAAGCACCTGCCAGCGTGCGCTTGTTAGGCCAAGCGGGGCGACCAGACGGTCGCCGGCCGTCAGAAGTAGGCTGTCGAGCCTGAATAGATCGAGAACAAGGTCGGTCAGGGCGTCACCCTCGGGGGTTCGCTCGGCTCTTTTCATTTGTCACCATTGTTTTATATTGACATCATGGTGTCAATATGTTATGTAATCATAATACCAATTAGGTATCATTTAAAAGCGATGGAGGCACTCATGTCGCTGCTGCGCCCACTGGACCCTTCCTTCCCGATCGACCGCCAGATCGCTATCGAGGCAAATTCGGTCGTCCTGGTGAACCCATTCACTCTCGACAAAGCCGATGAGGCGGCTTTTCTCAAGACCTGGCAGGACGACGCAGCGTTCATGAAGCGACAGCCGGGCTTCATTTCCACTCAGCTGCACAGAGCTCTCGGCGACAGCTCAACCTATCTGAACTACGCCGTCTGGGAATCCACCGCACACTTCCGCGCGGCCTTCACCCATCCTGACTTTCTAGCAAAAATCGCCAGCTATCCGGCCTCGGCGATAGCTTCCCCTCATCTGTTCCAGAAAGTTGCCGTGCCCGGCATCTGCGTTGCCTAGCCCTGCTGTTTTTAGGAAGGGAAGATACTCATGATCAAGTTGATCCATCCTGTCGCTGGCGCCTTGGCTATCGCAACGATCGGCACATTTTGGCTATCGACGGTACTCAGCGAGCTGTTCGCGTCCCATGCCACAGTTGCAGCGGTTAAGAGCACCATACCGTGGGGTTTCTTGTTGCTGATTCCGGCGCTCGCTGCGACCGGTGGTACAGGTGTCATCTTGGCAAAGGGGCGCCGGGCCGGACTGATCGGGGCCAAATTCAAGCGCATGCCATTCATTGCAGGGAACGGTATCCTGATTCTTATTCCGTCTGCGCTCTTCCTTGCGTCCAAGGCTCAGGCGGCAGAATTCGATGCCACGTTCTATGCTGTGCAGGCGATCGAGCTCGTCGCGGGCGCAACAAACATTACACTTCTTGCTCTCAACATGCGGGACGGTCTCAAAATGAAGGGATGGTTGCGCCGCGCCCTTCAAAGTCTTGTCACAAAACGCTCGACTGTCTTTAAGATCGACGGCCGCCGCGTCCCCAAGCGGGCCCAGCCCGACCTCGTACTCGATCTGATCCGCAAGGCTGCAAACGCCCTTCTGCACCTAAGGCGGCGCAAGGTGCATCGCAGCCGGTTCAGCGAACCAAAAGGAGATCCGCACAAGGCGAAGGGCGAAGCGCCATTGCAGACCTCAGCTGCTGTCGTCGACGCGCTCACAGCCACGATTCTCAATGCAGACGCCGCCTTAAACTGGTTGGGCACTCAACCGCCAGATCTGGAAGAAGCCCGGCGAGCACTTGGTACTATCGCTAAGGATGGTAACCGAGCAGGCGAAATTATCGTTCGACTTCGAGCGCCGATGCAGGATGACGCTCTTGATCCTTAAACGCGCTCTGACCCGCACCATCCCGTTTATGATGGGGTTGTCTAATCGCTGCTGAAAGGTCAAGCATATAATCTTGTTGAAGTGCTTGCCGGGTGCACGGTTGTCTTCGCGGTCGACAGTAGCCGCCGCATGATGGAGCTTCACGGGACGAGCCTTCAATGTGGACGACGCACTTTGCTGAGTCAGCGGTGCAACCCCATCAGCGGAATGGCTCGGCTCACGTCCCGGCAAGGGACACCTCAAGCGTTCAGCTTCAGAACGCTAATCGGATTCATGCGATGGCTCCGGCTGTCGGATTGAACAGCTCGCCAGTCTTAACATTGTATGCATTATCACTGCCAGCTTGCGCGCCCCAGCCACGGCAGCTCTTTTGAAGCCGATTCTTTCCCGGAGCTGCAAACCCCACGTGCGCAACGTGCTTTCGCTTGAGCTGCGCGTGAGAATGACCGTCGCTGCTTCGTACAGAAGCCCTCGCAAATGACGGTCGCCACGTCGGGATATATGGCCGTCATAATCGACTTCTCGGGATGGATAGCGGCGCGTCGTCAGGCCGATCCACGCACCAACAGATCGTGATTTCTTAAAGTTGTCCGGCTCCTCAATGGCCGTGGCAAAGGCGGTTGCTGATCACACGGATGCCGGGAATGGACATAAGGATGCGGCAAGCCTGGCTCTGTCGCGCGTCGCGGACCAACTGGCCTAATATTGCAGGCCGAATGACAGCGTGTGCCTGCTCTCGCGAAATGGCACCAACTGGACCAGGCGTTACGGAAGGCCTCTTCCTCGGATTCCGGCGTTTTGCGGAGAAGGCTTAACCAACCCTGCGCCACGCGCAATCAAAAGGCGCGGTCGTCGTCGTTGCGGGCTCTGTCGGCCTCCTTCTGGGCCTCGGCCGCTTGGCGTCGGTACTCATCTTTCTTGCAGATCTGGTGATCATAAACCGAATTAGGACCCCCTCCCGATCAAAACCCCGCCAGCGCTAACCGACTATCACACACCTGTGGCATGGTCGTTGCACTGTCGAAGCGAACTGGGATTTCAGTGCTCAGTTTGAGAAGGAAACGCTGCCGGGACATGAATTTCGAGCCCGGCAGCGTCTTGATTTAGGACGAGTGGGACAACCAGCCGCCCGCGTGAACCGGCGAGCCGTCCGAAGTTCTCCCGTTCGAGCTGCTTAGATTTGCTTTCCGCGCATGCAATTGATCACAAACTCTCGCTTTGCGCGACCTTGCCTTTTCATAATTCCACCTGCACTCGAAAAACCACTTTCGGCAGCAAGCGGCTTGCATTTTTCCAGACTTTGGGGGGGGCCTCCGCGCGGCGTGCTCTGCTGGGCCTACCTAGCGCGGTGGTCATAGCCAGAGTGACGGAAGCATGAAATCAGCCTAATCATTACGATGCTCTCGCGTTCGGTGGTGTAAAAGACGCCGCGTTGAAAACCGCTATGGCTGGTTGCTGATTCCGCTCGATGTCGCCCACCATTCCGGAATGATCTCGCCCACCGTTCCGATTTGATCTCGCCCGCCATTCCGAGATGATCTCGCCCACCATTCCGGGATGATGTCGCCCGGGGTGACGAGGCCTCTTCTGGGTCCGATACGGTCCGCCTTTCGGCTTTGCGAAGGGGGACCTGGATGCCGACGGAGAGGTTTGCGATGCGCCATGTGCGCGATGTGATCAGATTGAAGTCGGCCGGGATGCCGACCCGCGAGATTGCGCGGCGGGTGGGGACAGCCCCTTCGACGGTGCGGTT
>NZ_KB902817.1:0-26131 GCF_000379585.1 Bradyrhizobium sp. WSM2793
TTCAGCCTTGGCAACGGGCGCGGGCGCCGGCGCTTCGATCGCGGTCTCGCGGAAGGCGCGCTCGAGCTCGTCGAGCGAGACTTCGCCCGGACGCAGCGGGCGCTCCAGGGTCTGCTCGATCAGCGAACCCGTGGTCATGTTTGCCGGCGCAGCAGCGGCAACCGGGGCTTCCGGCACCAGCGGCGGCGCCTCAGTGACGGGAGCAGCGGTACCTGCCGCCATGGCNGCCATGCCCTGCTCGACCATCGCTTCCAGCTTGTCGATGAGATCGCGGTCGNTCCCCTCCGGCTCGGCTTCGGTGGCTTCCAGGCCGGCCAAAATTTCCTTGATGCGGTCGATCGAGGACAGGATCACCGTCACCGCCTGCCCNGTCACCGGCATGCCGTCACGGAACTTGCCCATCAACGTCTCGCCGGCATGGGCCAGCGCTTCCAGCCGCGGCAATCCGAGGAAGCCGCAGGTGCCCTTGATGGTGTGGACCAGGCGGAAGATGTTATCCAGGATCTTGGCGTTGTTCGGCTCCTGCTCGAACTTCACCAACTGGTTGTCGACGGTGTCCAGGCTCTCGCTGGTCTCCGTCAAAAACTCCCGCAACAGATCATCCATGAAAACAGGCCTTCATACAGGGCGGGCACGCACGAATTGTGATGCGCCTATTCGGAATGGGGCCAGCTTCACCGCAAAGCGTTTAATATTGGTTGAGTATGTGCAAAAGAACGGAACCAACAAAGAGATAAGGCGCTCCGGACAAGCCGAAGCGCCTCGTAAAGATTTGATTAAGATGCCGAGCGCGCTGCGCGCGTTTACGAAGCGGTAATGATGATGGCTTCGCCTTCCGGCTTGAGCGTCACGGTGAGACCGCAGGCCTGCGCCAGCAGCCGCGTATAGTAAGGCTGGATCGCATGCGCATCCGCAGCAGGGCCGCGCTCGCCGCTCAGCAGCTCGGAGATGTTCTGCGGCAGGCGCGCATTATGTCCGGTCGCGGTGATGCGGAAGCTCATCGTCTCGCCCTCGCCGATCGGGTCGATCGTCAGCATGCCGCCGCGCGGGATCGTGTGCTGGGACACGACCAGCATGTTGAGCAGCAGCTTGACGCGATTCTTCGGCAGCAGGAGCCGCGGCAGATTCCAGGTGATCGAGCACTTGCCATCCTCGATGTGGCCGCGCGCCATGGTCTGGGCATCGCCGAGATCGATCTGCGCGCCGGAGGAGCCGGCGGCGCCGAAGGCGAGACGGCAGAACTGGAGCCGGGCGGAGGCGGTCTTGGCGCTCTTGCGAATCAGGTCGAGCGCGAATTCGCGATCTTCCGGCTTGGGATCGTCGTCGAGCACTTCGAGCCCGTTGACGATGGCGCCGACGGGGCTGATGAGATCGTGGCAGACCCGCGAGCACAATAGTGCTGCGAGTTCGAGCATATCGGGAGCAGTAGCGGTCGCGGGCGACGAGGCGTCAGACATATAAAGGGGTCCTGGAGGGTTCCTGAAATGCACGGCGCTGGACGCCGCGAATCACGCATGCTTGACGGATGCTGCGGGTTCTAACATTCGCCAGCCCGTGGCAGCTAGCTTGCGATAGGTTCGAAGCGGCCATAAAGGGCGGCGGGCGAATCAACTGAGGGGGACGAGACTTGCTGACGAATGAGGCACACAGGTGAGGATCATCGACGCCGAGGCCGCATCCCGGTTGATGGAGCCGCTCACCGCGCTGGTGGTGAAGGCGGGCGAGGCGATCCTCAGCGTCAACCGCGCGGCGATGCGGATCGACGGCAAGCAGGACGGCTCGCCGGTCACCGAGGCGGACCTTGCCGCCGACCATATCATCGCGGACGGCCTGGCCCAGCTTGCGGGCGACGTTCCGACCCTCTCGGAAGAGCGGACCGAGCTCGCCTCGCCCTCGTTTGATGGCAGCTTCTTCCTGATCGACCCGCTCGACGGCACCAAGGAGTTCGTCGCCGGTCGCGACGAGTTCACCGTCAACCTCGCTTTGGTGACATCAGGCGTGCCGCTGCTGGGCATCGTCAGCGCGCCCGCGCTCGGCCTGCTCTGGCGCGGCATCGTCGGCCGCGGCGCCGAGCGCGTGAGCTTTGACGGCGCTACCATCGGCGTGGCCGAGCCGATCCACACCCGCAGGCTGCCGGCGCAAGGCGAGCCCTGGATCGCGGCGGTGAGCCGCTCGCACGGCGATCCCAGGAGCGAAGCGTTCATCGATAACAGGCCCAACGCCGTCAGACGGATGGTCGGCTCGGCGGTGAAATTCGGCCGGATCGCGGAAGGCAGCGCCGACATCTACCCCCGCTTCGGGCCCACTTGTGAATGGGACGTCGGGGCCGGCTCTGCGGTCGTAACCGCGGCCGGCGGCAAGGTGACCGACGGCAAGGGCGGCGAGCTCCGCTTCGGCGAACGGCACGCCAGCGGCTTCATCATCCCGGAGTTCATCGCCTGGGGCGACCCGCAGGCGGCCAGACTCTGAAGGCTGCTACTGACCGAGCCTGTCCTGAAGGGCGGGCCAGCGTTTGCCGACCTCATAGAGGAACCGCTCGGGATTGGCGGCGAAGGCGTCGCGATTGGCCTCCCGGCTGAACAGATAGAGCCGCTGCGCCACGATCGCGAAGAAACGGGGATTGCCGGCGACGGTCACCCCGCGGGCGATATCGGCGGGGTCGTAGCCGCCGAATTGCGGCCCATAGATTTCGGGATAGGCCAGGAAGGAAGCGCGGTTGCCCTCGTTGCGAAAGCGCCAGACCGCACCCCAGAGGTTCGCCTCGAACTCCGCCGTGCCCCGCAAGGCCCGGCCATCGACGAAATAGGCGACGGGGTCGAACCCTTCGATGGCGACGCCGGTGAAGCGGTTGACGACGACCCGCTCGGTGGTGGCGGCCCCTGCCGGCGTGACCGGGCCGGTGAGCCATAGGCCCGACAGCAGGCCGACGAGGAGGCCGATCAAGGCAATTCCGGGGCGCAAAGGGCTATCTTCCTGCCGTTGTGCCGTCATAGTTGCTGCGGATAACATCCGAGTCGAGGGGACATCCGGCGCAACCTAGAGCCTCGCCTGTTGGCGTCAGGTTAAGGAAGCGACCGGTTTCGGTACCAGGGGTTCTTTTATGACTTTCGCATCACGCCTTGCTGCGCTCGCGCTTGCCGCGATGGTCGGCTGGATCGTGCCGGCCTCGGCCCAGCAGGCGCCGCCGCCCAATCTGCCGCCGCCGCAGCGGACCCCGACGCCCAGCACCTACGGGCCGGATGAGCTCGTCGGCGCCGGGCACCGTTTCTTCGGCAACGTCTCGCGCGGGCTCGCCTCGATCATCGAGAAGGCGATCAGCCAATGGGGCCTGCCCAACGGCTATATCCTGGGCGAGGAAGGTTCCGGCGCGTTCGTCGCCGGCCTGCGCTATGGCGAAGGCACGCTCTACACCAAGAACGCCGGCGACTTGCGCGTCTACTGGCAGGGCCCCTCGCTCGGTTTCGACTGGGGCGGCGACGGCGCGCGCACCATGACGCTGGTCTATAACCTGCCCGCCACCAACGCGATCTACCAGCGCTTCGCCGGCCTCGACGGCTCGGCCTACATCATCGGCGGCTTCGGCATGACGGCGCTCACCGCCAACAACATCGTGCTGGTGCCGATCCGCTCCGGGCTCGGCCTCAGGCTAGGCGCCAATATCGGCTATCTCAAATACACGCCGCGTGCGACCTGGAACCCATTCTAGGGTTTTCCTCTCCCATCGGGCTTACGGATCAAGGTTAACGACAGGCCGGGGCTGGCTTTTTGCCGGGCCGCCATGGCATGGTCGTTGGTGAATTTTTCCTTAAGCTTGGGAGTTCTGCCCCATGGTCGAACCGATCATGTACCTGGCGATCGGTTTCCTGCTGTCGATGCTGTGCGGGCTCGCGATCGTGCCGCTGGTGCATAACCGCGCCGTGCGCCTGACCACGCGCCGGTTGGAGGCCGCAACGCCGCTGTCGATGGCCGAGATCCAGGCCGACAAGGACCAGCTCCGCGCCGAATTCGCCATGTCGGCGCGGCGGCTCGAGATGAGCGTCGACCAGCTCAAGAACAAGACCACGAGCCAGCTCGCCGAGCTCGGCAAGAAGAGCGACGCCATCAACCGCATGAAGATCGAGCTCGGCGAGAAGAACGCCACGATCTTCGCGCTGGAGGCGCGCGAGAAGGCGGTGAAGGAGCAGCTCCGCGCCACCGAAGAGGAATTCAACGCCAAGACCGAAGCCCTGCGCGCGGCCGAGAACGCCCTGACCGACAAGCAGAACGAGCTCGCCAAGATCAACTCGGAACTATCCGACCGCTCGATGATGGCGGAGAGCCGCCAGGTCGAGCTGGTCGCGGTGCGCGCCCAGATCGAGGAATTGAAGAACCGCGTCGGCGATGCCGAGAAGGAATTTGCCGCCACCCAAGCGCGCCTCGCGCAGGAGCGGACCGAATCCGAGACCGCCTCGCGCGAGCTCGGCGATGCCCGCGGCCGGGTCGAGAATCTGAGCCAGCGGGTCACCGAGCTCGATCGCCAGCTGATCGGACAGGTGAAGGAGGCCGAGATGCTGTCGGGCCGCGTCGCCGACCTCGAGGGACGGCTCGCGACGCAAGGCAAGCTGCTCGCCGAGCGCGACTATGAGAACAACCAGCTCCGCCAGGCCCATGAGGGCGATGAGCGCACCATCAAGGAGCTGCGCGTCCAGATCGCGGCCTTGAGCGGCGGCAAATCCTCGGCCGCCATGGAAGCGCTGCGCGCGGAAAAGACCGCGCTCGAGGAGCAGCTGCGCACCGCCCGCGACGAGCGCGCCAAACTCCAGCGCGACATCAACGCGATCCAGCAGCAGGCGGAAAGCTCCTGGGCGACCGAGCGCATGGAGAATGCGCTGCTCCGCGAGCGCATCAACGACATCGCCGCCGAAGTGGCGAAACTCGCGATGCAGCTCGAAGGCCCGAACTCGCCGATCGAGGCGCTGCTGGCGGCCGAGGCCGGCCAGCCGCCGAAGCCGGCGCCGCGCCCGGCCAACGACGCCGCGACCAACGGCGCGGCCGCAGGCAGCCTGCCCGAAGGCGGCGGAACGCTGGCCGAGCGGATCCGGGCGCTGCAGGCCCACGCCTCCCGCGCCCGCCAGCAGGGCGCGTAAGCGGCCCGAAATCCGCCCTCCCTTGCGAATTTGCGCGACCGGCCAAGGTTTTCCGCCCCCGCGGCGCCTGGAAACTTGACACCTTAAGCCCGCACTTCTAAATCGCGGGCTCCGATGCGCCGGCCGGCCGAACAGGTCCGGCCGTCTGCATGATGGTCCCGGGCGCATAGCTCAGCGGGAGAGCGTTCCCTTCACACGGGAGAGGTCCAAGGTTCGATCCCTTGTGCGCCCACCATTAATCCCCTGTTTCCAATAAGTTAGAGACTTGCTTCCCCCACAGTGTGCCCTCAAAAGTCCGGGGCACAATCGGGGCACCCTGCAAAACATCACCACGTCCACCTCGCCCGCCGCTCCGATCTCGACGCTTAAGACGGCTTAGCTGATCTGTCACGACAAGATCCGCATCGGCACAATCGCCACGCCAGGGACCGATGGAGTTGGAAAGCTCGCGTCGAATCGCGGTTGCCATCGCGATCGTCAGGTCAATCGATGCAGCCCGCAGCGCCTTCGATACGCGGTGGCAGTGGCTTCGTTTCAGCCAATTCGCACGATTTCATTGCAACATTCTTCATGGAGAGCTGTATTGCTGCGCGCCGGCGGTTTCTGGCTAGCCTCCGCCTCGTTGTCTCATACCGAATTTGTCGAAAGACGCTGGAGTCGGTGTGTATTGGAACGTATGCGCACACCTACGGCCGCTCGACAGGGCCTGCTGTAGAAAGCCTGCGTTTATGCAGTTGTTTCCGCTGCAAGTCGTCCGCGAAGGCCCTTCTGCTCTGAGATGTCATTTGGTGCGTCGAGCGCTCGTCTGGCATTAACGACCAGATACAAATGACTGGCGAGTCGCAGTGGCACTGATCGACTGCCGCTCAGGATCTGCAAACTTTGCTCGCTGATCTTCTGCGACACTGAACGACGTCTGCTGTCGCGCCGCCGCGTTCGTAGACGAGCGAACATCAGAGATGCCTACATCCCGATTAATGCTATTGGCGAAATGCTGGCCGCGCTTTAAGCTATCCTTTGCACCCTTCCAGCGGTCGGCCAGCGGATGGGCCTGTAGCTCAATGGTTAGAGCCGACCGCTCATAACGGTCTGGTTGCAGGTTCGAGTCCTGCCGGGCCCACCAACGAAATCAATAATAATGTTGGTCCACTTTAAGAACGACTCGCTCGGGCTATAAGAGCGACTCGATTGCGGGCGTTAAGAACGACTCGATTTTGTAAGTCGACGTCCGGACTTGGAAAATCAGCGACTAATGTGAAAACGGAACATTAACGTCGGAAGGATTTCGCCGTGGGTACGTAAGCGATATCTCGGTGAGAGCAAGCCGTTTTGACGGCTCTTAGACGCCAGCAGCCGCTGGGCTGCCGGCGGTCCGATGCTCAAGCTGGCGCTGGTCGTGCTGCTGGTGCTGGTGCTGCCGCCGATGATGATGATGATGATGATGATGGCGGTGATGATGCCGGCAGCATGATCGTCGGCATGTCGATGAGCAGCAGCATGCTGATCATCATCATGGTGCCGCTGATGATCGGCGGCGCCGGATGTGCCGGAGCCGTTGTTGCCGATGCTGCCCGCTAGGCTCGCGCAGCGCCATCTTTCTTAGCGAAAAGAGGCGCCGCGCTGTCCACCACCTCTTTCGGAAGCATCCTCAATTGCTCTGCGTCGAACGGGAGGTGAGTAAGATAGTTCGCCACCAGAGCGCCTACAGCTTCAGCCTGCGCTGCATCTCGTTGGCGTTTGAGCGCCTCCCTATCCGCACGACGGGACAGCCATAGCTTATGGGCGGCCCAAACCCGCGGATCCGGAGCCACGATGCGTACCGGTTCGCCCTTTTCGTCGATTGCGACCGCCTCGAACGCGGAAGCATTCTGCAGCCAATCGAGTCCTTCGATTTGCACGGCGGTCAAATCTTCCGGGTCCGAGCCAACCTTGTCTGGAGCCTTCTTCCAAGGTGGGCTCTGCATTGGCTTTATCAAATCGACGAGATAGCCGTCCCGGTTTACAGCACGGAACGTCTGCTTGGCCCGTTCGAAGCTGGTGTCCACTCGCTTGAGTATCTTCATGAGCGATCTCTCCGAGACGTCGTCGCCCGCGACGAACGTAAGCCCGCCGCGCGCGTCGAACAGCAGATCGATGTCTTCCGTCGTGGCCAAGCCGGGATCGAGTCTGACGCCGGAAGAGGCCTCATAACCGTAGATCGCGTTCGTCCCGAGAATCCGAATCCCAGAACCCAACATTCCGAAGCCGTCGAGAGCACGCATGATCCGGGCTCCGATCAACGGTACGCGGCCCAAGCCGAGCGCACGATTGACGGCTGCTTGACGCTCCATGGTATCGCGCAAGTTCTTCACCCGGTCTTCTGCAGCAGCACGTTTAGCTTCGAAGTCCGCCTTCATCTTTTCAGTTTCGGGCGAACGCGCGCCGAGCGAGGCTTGCTTCCTGAGGCCTGCCTTGTCGTAGTAGCTCCGCACGAGGTATTCGCGGCCTTTCGACTCCACCCAGGTCAGGGAACCCCGATGGGCATCGTAGGCCTCCTTGGCGTCCCTCAGGGCCTGGAAGCGCTGCTGACTATTGACCACCTCGCGGCGTTGGTCGTTGTTAAGCTCTTGAAAATCCATGGTTTCAACAGTCGACCTGATTTTCTTAACCCCACTGTTGAAACGCTATTTATCATTCAAAATCAAAGGTTTCAACAGTTCCATCGAAAACGGGCCCGAACTGTTGAAACCGGGAACTCTTTACTTTCCCTTGGCTACCCGTCCCGATCGATCCACCGATCAAGCGCATGCCGATCGGTTTCTTCCTCCGCCCAAGGCAACGTCACGATCCAACTGGTAGATCAGGTCCGCTAGTTCCCGGTCGCCCAAAGAGGGCACCAGATCAACTGCTTCGTGTTCGATTACGCGCAGCGGGACGCCTTCTTCGTGGTGCTTGAAAGTCTCTGTCAGATGTTTCGGTAGCCACCGTTCGTAGTTGGCGAGGTCGACCCGAAGATCAGCGTCGTACTGAACGGCTCCGCAGGAACTCCTGATAATCCTCGATCCGCCTCGCTCGTTCGCGAGCCAAGCGAGCCCGCTTGGAGATGGCACTTCTAAGTTCGCGAAGCACGCCTAGCTCGGCGGTTGCGGCGCATCCGCCGAATGCGACGTGCTCTCGATCGGGGGTACGCGCAAGATAACCGTGTTTCTCGGTCAGCCGACCTTTGTGATTTTTGATAAATCGTGCTTCCCACACGTCGACGGCGATGCGTGATGCTATTCCCCGCAATATCTCGGATCCCACCCGCCTAGCGCTGAGTAGGTGGTGCATCGGCAACAAGTGTAGCCCTGCATCGTAGATGTCCGATTTCCAAAGGCGGTGCACACGAAGGACGTTGCGGTTGAACAGCGCGCAAGCCTCCTCATGATTGTCGGTGACCTGCACGATCCAATCAATCCGCCTTGAAGGCATCATCTGCCTTACCAACGCTGCAAGATTCTCTTCCGCAAATTCCGACATCGGCACTCCATCCCACCACGGTTGTGCCCTGCCGCTGGCTTCCAGAAACTTAACCGGGGTGCCGACGGCCTTGCCGTCGGGATGGCCGTCGGTTCGTCCTGAACGAATCATGTGAAAGGCGACGTACGACGACGCTTTCACGTCAACCAATTGTTTTCGATGAAACGCACGCCGCTTTCCAGAGGCGACCCCTCAGCGCTCCGCGATCCTGCCTCCGTCAGTAACCCGGTCGCTGGGGTGCAGCACCACGCGGTCCCCCGCAGCGAGCCCGGAGAGAACCTCGGCCACCCGGTTGTTCCGGTGCCCGATGGTGACGGGCACGGTCTTGGCGCGCCCATTGTCGTCGGCGAAAACAGCCCACTGGTCGCCTTTCCGAAACAAAGCGCTCACTGGCACGGTCAGCGCGTCCGGAGCGCTCCAGGTGGTCACGTGGACGACGACCCGGTAGTCGTGCCCGAGCGAGGCCCACGCCTCGGGCGGATCCGCGAAGTCGATGGTCATCCGGACCCGCTGCTCCTCGATGCCGAGGGCGGAGACCTTCAGGAAGCCGGCCGGGTCCACGCGGACCACCTTCCCTTTGATGGGCTGACCGCCCCATCCGTCGATCCGGACGGGGGCGCCGACCTTGATCTGGACGGCATCGGTCGAGAGGAGGTCTGCCACGATCTCGAGATCGAGCGGGTTGCCGATGTCGACGAGACGCGTCCCCGGCAGAACCGTCGCCTCGCTGTCCTGGGCGATCTTCAGCACCCGTCCGCTCGCCGGCGCGAGCACCCGGACGCAGCAGGTCGGCTCCGCAGAAGGCGCGGCGTTGGCCGGGTCCATCAGTCTGGCGGCCAGACTGGTCCGCACCGCGCGGCGCATCTCGACCTGGGCCTTGGCGCTCGCCAAATTGGCCTCGCTCGTCGCCACCTCGAATTTGGCCTTGTCGAAGGCCTGAGCCGAGGTGGACTGCGTCCGCAATAGCGTCTGCGCTCTTTGGAATTCCGTGCGCGAGAACTCAAGCGCGGCCTCGATCCGCTGCACCTCGGCCTCCTGCTGCTGGATCGCGGCATCCGCAGCCAGAACCTCCGCCTGAAGCTGGTCGCGCGAGCGCACGTCGATGAAGCCCGGCAGCGCTGGCTGCATCAGGGCAACGACTGTCTGGTTCGCGACGACCTCGTCGCCGACGTGAAGCGAAGGGCCCTGTTCGCCGAGCGGATGCGAAATCCTCAGCACTTTTCCGGCGATCGGCGCCGAGACGGTGTAGACGTGGCGGACGTGGGTCTTGCCGTCGTCGTCCGCCGTGACTTCGATGGGCCCCTTCGCGACCGTCGCGAGATCGACAAGTACGGGTCGGGGCCATGCGAACCAGGCCAGCCCTCCCACGATCGCGGCCAAGGCCGCAGCGCCGATGATGCGTTTGGTCCAGTTGGCCTGCATGGCTAATCTCGCGTCTTGAGGACCGCGACGAGGTCCAGGTTGTCGATGCGCTGGCGGATGACCGCCGCGGAGGCGATGGCGGCCAGCACCACCACGGAGGTGGCGAGCACGTAGGTCGAATGTTCGACGACGAGGCGGACGCGCATCAGTTCGCCGGCGAGGTTCGTCTTCATGACCCAAGCCAAGCCATAGCCCATCAGCCAGCCGGGCGGTTGCGCGATCAGCGTGAGGATGGCGAGCTCGAGCAGCAGGATGCGGAGCACCTCGCCGCGCGTGAAGCCGAGCACGCGCAGGCTGGCCAGCTCCCTGGCCCGTTCGGAGAGCGATATCCTAGCGTTGTTGTAGACCACGCCGAACGCGATGACGGCGGCGAGGCCGGTGTAGATGCTCGCCATCGTGGTGACGAGCAGAGCGACGGTCTTGCGGAAGTTCGCCAGCGAGACGCGCTGCAGCGCCACGCCCCCAACCGTCGGCATGGACTTCACCGCCGCGTAAAAGTCATCCTTGCGGTTTTCGTCGAGGCTGAGGTTCACGCTGTTCACGACGGGTGCCTCGCGCATCAACTTGCGGAGCGCCTCGATGTCCATCATGCCCCTGATGCCGAAATAGTCCTCGACGGTCGCCACGATGGGCATGCTGACCGTGCGGCGGGCACCCTCCAGCAGATCGAGTTCTACCGTGTTGCCGGCCTGTACGCCGAGGATGTGACCGAGCATGGCGGAAATGGCGAGGCCCGTCCCGGGGAGTGCGACCGGCCGGAGGTCGGCGTCGATGATGCGCCGCAGATCGGCACCGGCGGGCCGGCCGCTGATCGTGATCCTGCGTTCGACGTTGCCATTGCGGATCCGGACGGGCACCTCGCGGAACGGCTCGGCGGTAAGAACGCCCGGCAACCGGTTCACCTGCTGCACGACGTTCTCGATCCGCTTCTCGGCGAAGCCGATGGTCGCGTCCTGCCGATCGGCGAGGAAGTACGTCACGTCGATCAGTTGCTCCATGGTGTCGCGCGTGAACAGCGAGACGACCAGGATCGCGGTCGCGAGCGCCATGCCAAGCGTCGTGAATGCTGCCCTGACCGGATGGCGGGCGATGTTCCGGATCATCATCAGCGTCGGCTGCGACACAATCTGGTCGAGCTGGATGCTCGCCGGCAGCAGCCGCCGATAGACCGGTGGGGCGGGCGGCTGCATGGCGACCGCGGGAGGCAGCTTGACCACTTCACGCAGCGCCCGCAGCGCGCCAACGGCGGCGGCCGCCGCGCTGAGGGCGCCAGCAATAAGGTACAGATCCGGCGCCTTCGCGAACACCAGGAACGGGAAGTGGAAGAAGTCGCCGAACAGCGCGGTGACGCGATATCCGAGCCACGTGCCGGCGACGCCGCCCAGGATGACCCCGATAACCACGATCAGTGCNACGANCTTNAAGTAGTGCAGCACGATNCTGCNNTCNGNNTAGCCCAGNGCCTTCANGAGNCCGATCTGCTCNCGNTCGAGCGCGACCAGGCGGGTCAGGGTGAGATTGACCAGGAAGGCGGCGACCAGCAGAAAGATCGGAGGTAGCGTACGGCTCATGTTGTTGAGCATGTCGAGCTCATGATCGAGCCAGGCGTGCGAGGTCTGGTCCTTCCGGCCGTGGGCCGCTTGGCCGCCGTAGGGATCGAGCAAGACGTCGAGCCGCGAGATCACCTCGTGCTCGGACGCACCGGGCTGCAGCTTGATCGATACCGCGGAGAAGGCGCCATCGAGATCGTAGACGCCTGCGAGCGCCTTCTCCGACATCCAGACGATGGCGTAGCGGCGGTCGTCCGGCATCAGGTCGCCGGGCCCGACGGTGTAGACGAACTCCGGGGACAGCGCGGTGCCGACGATGACGAGCTCGCGCTTCTTGCCGTTGAGGATGGCCGAGAACCGCGCCCCTTCCGAGAAGCCGTGAGCCCGGGCGAACGGCTCGTTGACGACCACCTCCTCCGTCCGTCCCGGCTCCGGAAGTCGTCCGGAACGCACGTAGAGCCGATTGAGATGCGGCTCGCCGTTGTCGGGTAGCGAGACGAACCGCGCGCTGGCCGGCTCGGAGAAACCGGGAATGTCCAGCAGCGCCGGTTTGGCGATGCGGGCGTCAACCGCCGCGACGCCCGGTATCTCACCGATCCTGCCGGCGAGCGCCCTGGGCGCCCGCTTGGCCTCCGCGAACACGTCGCCAAAACCGTAGCGTTCGTAGTACGCGATCCGGGTCTCCTCCAGCGATCGATGCGAGCCGACAGCGAGCACCAGCGTAGCGACGCCGCCTCCGACGACGAGCGCGACGGCAAGGACCTGCGCCCAGAGCCGCCTGACGTCCCGGAACAGCTTGATGTCGAGCGCGCTCATGCCGTCACCAAGTGAGCTCGGCCGCTTCCCGCCGCGCCTCGTTCTTCAGAACGCGGGCGATGCGGCCGTCGGCGAAGAACAGCACTCTGTCCGCGACGCCTTGGATGCTGGCGTTGTGGGTGATGATGACGGTCGTGGTCCCGAGCTGCCGATTGACGCCCAGCAGCGCTTCGACGACGCGAATGCCGGTCTTCGAGTCCAGCGCGCCCGTGGGTTCATCGCAGAGCAGCACCGCCGGGCGCTTCGCGATCGCGCGGGCGATGGCCACGCGCTGCTGCTCGCCGCCGGAGAGTTGGGCGGGGAAGTGATGCATCCGCTCTTCGAGCCCGACCAGCGCGAGCGCCTCGGCAGGCCGCATCGGGTTCTTGGCAACCTCGGTGACCAGCGCCACGTTTTCGTAGGCAGTGAGGCTCGGCACCAGATTGTAGAACTGGAAGACGAAGCCGACGTGGTCGCGGCGGTACTTCGTGAGCTCGCGGTCCTCGAGATCCGTCAGGTCCAGATCGCGGAAGAACAGCTTGCCGCTGGTCGGTCGATCGAGGCCGCCCATGATGTTGAGCAACGTCGTCTTGCCGCTGCCGGACGGTCCGAGCAGTACGACAACTTCCTTCCCGGCGATTTGGAGGTCGACCTCATTGAGGGCATGTACCATCACCTCGCCCGAGACGTAGGTCTTCGTCAGTCCTTTCGCGGTGAACACGACGTCGCTCATGGCTGCCTTTCGTAAGGGAATTGTCGGTCGGGTCCGTCGCTTCGGTATTGACGTAGGTCAGGACGCGGCGCCCTCCTCGACCGCCGCATTGGGACGCTCCGCCGCTTCGCGGATGAACATCAGAATGCTTGCGGCCCAGACGAGGGCCATGCCGAGCAGCACCCACTTGAAATCGGAATGGATCATGAAGTTGACGACGGCCATCAACCCGATCGAGAGCCCGCCGGCGATCGCGACGCCGGCCGCAGCGGCTGCCCGATGTTCCCGGAAGGATGTCCAAGCCAGAGTAAGCGCGAGCACTCCGGTTGCGCCTATGTAGCCGCCCATGACCCGAAACACGTGAGTGAGCCACGATGCCAGCCTCGACCCGATCGACTGCAATTCAGCCGCGGTGAGGTCCATGTACCGGATGTCCTCCGGCAGCAACGGGGCCCGGAGGAAAAGAAAGTAGACGCCGACGCCGATCAGCAGAACGCCGGAGGCCGTCAAGAGCACCGAAGATGGGCGCCAGCGTGTGTCGCGCATCGTGGCCACTCCCGATCAGCCGTGGCGATAGGTGCTGCCGGTCGTACCCTGCCCGAGGAGCCGGCTCAGGCGCGGAATGAACCCCGGCACTTCGGCGGCGTACTTCGCATAGGCCTCGCCGAACTCCGACCTGGCGTCCCGCTCCTCGTTTCGGGAGAGCTTCACGTACATGATCGTCAGCACCGGAAACATCGCGAGCGTCAGGATCGTCGGCCACTGCAGGAGGAAGCCGAACATAACCAACACGAAGCCGACGTACTGCGGATGCCGCACGTAGCTGTAGGGGCCGGTGGTCGCCAAGCTTCGGGTCTGCTGCGCGTCGTACAGAACCCGCCACGCGGCGGAGATGAGGATGAAACCGGCCCCGATGAAGATGAAGCTCAGGATGTGGAACGGACCGGCGTGCGGGTTGGTCTTCCAGCCGAACATCATCTCCAGCAGGTGACCGGCATCGTGGGAGAACCAGTCGACGTTCGGGTAGTGCGACTGCAGCCAGCCGGACAGGAAATAGATGGTGAGCGGGAAGCCGTACATCTCGACGAACAGAGCGACCAGAAACGCGCCGAAGGCGCTGAAGGAGCGCCAGTCGCGGGAGGTCTGCGGCTTGAAGAAGCTGTAGGCGAACAGGATGAACACCGCCGAGTTAACGACGACGAGGCTCCAGAGGCCGTAGGCGGGCGCGGTGTCGTGCATCACTCGCTCCTCGAGTCGTTCGGCCGACCACCGCCGTGATGATGGTGGCCGTGTCCTCCATGCATGAAGAAGTGCATCAGCGGGCAAGCGAGCAGCGGCAGCCAGATCAGCAAGCCGAGCACGTGCGCCCGATGCTCGGTGAACAGGAGAGCACCGGCGATAGCAAGGAATCCAATCAGGACGAGGCCGGCCTTGGCCTTGGTGGACATGCCCTCCTGAGGGCGCTCTCGATACCCGGGATGGTCCTGCACCGACATCGCCAAGCTCCTATGGTTTCAAGGAGCCTACAGCCGCGGTTGCCATCATTGTTGAGGCAGGTCAAAAATCCGCAGAATCCTCACTTGCCGTGCATCGGCATGCCCATCCGCCCGCTCTGCATCATCGACATCATGCCCATCTGGGGCGCGAGCAGTTCGTCAGCGGCCTTCTTCTGCTCGTCGGAAAAGCTGCCGAAGAGGTCGGCGAGCGCCGACTTCATCGCCCGGGTGGACTCGAGCCGTGCCGACAGCCACTTTTCCTGCCAGGTGAGCCGATCCACCAAGGTCTCAGATCCGTAGCCGGCCATCATGGACTTGCGTAGCTCGCCGAGGGCTTTGGCGCTCGAGCGCAGAGAGTCCGCGAACGCATTCCGGACGGGCCCCTGAGCGTCCGTGATCTTCAGCTCGGTCCGGAGGAAGGCGATCCGACCCTCCACGCGATCGATCGTCTCCATCCCGCCCATGCCGTCTGCGGATTGGTGCATCATGCGCATCATCCGCATCATGTCGGGCATCTGCATGTTGCCGCCCATCATGCCGCCCATCGGGCCTTGCGACGGGCCACTCCCGCGCGGCGCCGCGGGAGGCGTGACCGGCTTGGCGGCGGGCACCTCCTTCTGCTCCGGATGATGACCCTGGTGTTCGGCCGGCGACTGTGCCAAAGCGGAATAGCCGAGCGTCGCGATGAGGACCGCGGCGAATGACAGTGCGCGCATGACAAGCTCCCAAGCGCTGTGATTGCTCGGGATAGGATGACTCGCGCTTGCGCCAGCCGGCTTGATTCACGTCAACCGAAATCTTCCCACTGTACCGTTTCCCTAGTTGACCTAGATCAATCCTTGGGCGGTGGAGGCCGCTGTACTCGCGGGGCGAACCTTGTCTCTGCCTGAGTAGTTTCCATTGAGCGATACTCAGCCCTCGATTGTTCCTGCACATTTGCCGTGGTTCGTCGCCGGACCGGGGCAAACCGATCTGTTGCTGATCCCGATGGCGATCTTCTTGATGCTGGTCATCTTCTTGTTCGGCGTCCTTATGCTCCGCCTGCATCATCTGCCGGAGCACATCGCCCGCAAGGGGCAGAAGGTGCAGTATCAGTTCGTCGCGACCTTGGGACTTCTCGCGATGTTTACCCACTACAACATCTTCTGGATTATCGCGCTGCTGATCGCGATGGTCGATTTTCCGGACTTCACCGGCGCGCTTGGTCGTATAGCGGACTCGGTCAAGCGCATTGCGATCCGGAAGGGCCCGGAAGCGCGACGCGTCCGGACTTGAGGCTTTGCTCACCGCGACTTTGAGGCACGTCAAAGACGTAAAGCAGTCTTTCTGCTTCGATGTGCCATCTTTAGCCCGGGAGAAACCACATGATCATCAGGACATTGTTCGCCGCAATAACTGCCGCGTCGCTCGCGGTGCCCGCGACGGCTCAGACTGCCGACAAGGAAAAGAACGGCCACCACTACAGCGGTGGTCCGAAGACCGAGGTCCCCCACCACATGGGCCCGAAGGATACGGCCGGCTCCTCCAAGAAGACGACCTCCGGAGGTCACCACTACACCGGCGGTCCATCGACATCGAATCCCCACCACATGGGCGACAAGGACAAGTGATGTTGTCCGGCGCCGGTGTGGCGGCCCGTCAGTCGGGTCGCTGCAGCCGTCGCCGGCGACGACGGGAGTGTTATGGGCCGCCTACCGCAGATCAACCGCCATGCTTCGAGAGCCAGCTCTGAAGCTGCTTGATCTCGGTCTCTTGTTCGCTCGTTCCCTTTTCCGCCATTTTCCGGATCATCGGATCCTTGGTCTCCTTCAGGACGACCTTGTTCATATCGATGGCGCCTTGGTGATGGGCGATCATCATCTTCACCCAGGCTTTTGTCGCGTCGGTATCCATTCCTTTCTGCATGTCCGCGTTCATCTTCTCCATGGACTGCTTGTAGGAATCCATCGCTCCGTCTTGGGCGGAAGCCTGGAGCGGAATGGCCGAGAGCGCCACGATGGCGAACGCGCAGGCGAGCAGCTTCTTGGACATGTGAATACCTCGTCCGAGTTGGTCCTAGACGATGCAACCGGACCGCGGGACCACGGTTCCTACCGCCCTCGCGCAAAGCGCCACCCTTCATGTCACGTTCGGGAAGAGGTGCCTTGCTCTGCCCCGGCCGAACCATCGCGCGACAAGCGCGGCCGATCGATCTCCTTGGACCAACTGCGGTAGTAGGCGACGCCGACCATGGTCGCGATTCCGCTCATTCCGACCAGGAGCTCGACGATGAGCCCGCCCGAGGTCGTGATCAGCACCAGATGCGCGACGAAGGAAAGAAAGATGCCGACGCAGAACACTTCGAGCGATTGCTGGCCGCACTTCACGAGAGACCGCAGAAGCGGGCCCGAGAGCGCCTCACAATCGCGCGGAATGAGGTTGACCGCCAGGACCAGCAAAGCCACTAGGTGCACGATTCGGTAGGGAGCAAGATAGGTCTTGTCGTTCGGCACGAACGGAGACCTGAGCCCGGGC
The DNA here is from genome assembly GCF_000379585.1 of Bradyrhizobium sp. WSM2793. NCBI lineage: Bacteria > Pseudomonadati > Pseudomonadota > Alphaproteobacteria > Hyphomicrobiales > Nitrobacteraceae > Bradyrhizobium > Bradyrhizobium sp. WSM2793. The sequence continues at coordinate 17,114 of NZ_KB902817.1, forward strand.
GGGACCAGCGCCTGCAAGGCTGGCGCAGATGCGGACACCGTCACCAGGAATGCAAATACGACGAAGATGACGCTGAGAATGATGGCCCACCGGGACGATGCCACCCGTTGAATTCCCTCGCCGCTCCTGAGCACCATCCACCCGCCCAGCAGGAAAAGAAGCTGCCAGGTGAACGGATCGAAATACCAGTGTCCGCTCGGATACGACGTGAGGTTCCAGCCGAACTGACGCGCGGCGAGATACAGTGCGACGGATGCCAGCATGGTGAGGTCCGGCCAGCGCAGCAGGAGCCACAGCGCGAACGGAAAGAACAACATCAGCACGATGTAGAGCGGCAGAACGTCGAGGTTCAACGGTTTGTATCGGAGCGTCATGGCCTGAACCAGCGTATCGACAGGATCGTCCATGAGGCCGGCGACGTTGAACTGGTCCATCAGGTGAACGATGTCCCAGCGATGGGCGACGTAGTGGATTGCGGCGGTGTAGAACAGGAAGAGTAGTAGCTGGGCGACGTAGAGCTGCCAGGCGCGCTTCCACAGACGGGTGGCGCCGACGACGAATCCGCGTTCGGTCATCATCCGGGAATAAACGAGCGTTGCCGTATAGCCGGAAATGAACACGAACAGGTCCGCGCCGTCGCTGAATCCGTAATTCCGAGTGGTGAACCAGGCCAGCAGGCTCTCCGGCACGTGGCCCAGGAAGATCAGCCAGTTCGCGAGCCCGCGAAAGACGTCGAGCCGCAGATCGCGGTGCTTCCGGCCATGATCGGGAGATTTCTCCATCTGCTGGCTCTAGTCGGCGCCAATTGGGCGCTGCTACCCCTCGGTCGCCACCATGCCTTTGAAACGCATGAACGGACGTTGGCCCTCGGGGCCGAACAGGACAACGGCGTAAGGCTGCGGCCTTCCTCCTTCCATTCCCGGCGATCCGATCGGCATGCCCGGCACACCAGCTCCGCGCGATCTTCGATGCCCACCGCCCGAACCGTCCGCGCAAGCTGAAGGAGCCCCCGTGCTCGTCGTGACCGTCGATCTGGCGCCCGGCGGGGACGAAAGTCGCCGCCGGACCCTCGCCACCATGTCCATCTCGAACGAGAGCGACCTGGCGGAGGTGTCGGACTATCTCGTCACGGCTATGGAGGCCGCGAGCCCGCTGACGGGACGGCCGGCCGGCATCGCCCAGACGAGGGTGCTTTCGCATGACCGAAAGCAGCAGGTCTGGGCGCTGCTGCAGCGCGCTTCGGAGGAGATCATGAAGGCCGATTGGGTTGAATTTTAGCGACTCCCGGGCCGGTCGATTCACGCTGTCGTGGTAGCGTTGCCGGATGACCAAATCGACCGCCATACCTCGCGTACGCCTTGGAGCGATGCGCCTCGAACGCCAGGCTTAGCCGGCCGAGATCCCTGAGGGTCCGCCGGCGCGATGCCGGTGGACGCGGTGCTTCCCTCGAAGACGATCCATCCCAGTTCGAACGTCGGCCGTGCCGGCGACGAGGAAAAGTCCCATGATTGTCCCCGACCTTCGCAGCGGAGCTCCCGCTTCTCCGTAGCCTCCTCGCGACCCGACCTGCGCCATGCGGTCCGGCGTGAGCCGCCTTCCTCCCCGTCCCCCAGTAGAACGCCGGCGCGACCGTTCGCGCCTGTGTCGGGAGAACGTGCCATGCCCCATTCCCGGAGCCGCCTCGAGGTGCGGCGCGACCGCCGGCCGAACGACGTCGAGTTTCTCCGCGGCCCCCGAATCCGCGGCGAACTGGGCGCCACTGGCCGTTCCGGTCGCCAGTCGTCGCAGGTCGTCGTCCGTGCCGTTCGGGTACGGCCGATAATCAGACGACAACCTCGTCCGGAAGGCCGGCGCACCCGCTGTGCGCGTAGCTGCGTGATCGTTCGCTTCGAAGAGTGAACGGGAGGTTGTTCGCTTCGATCGAAGACGATCGACGCGACGCAGCCGACATCCCCGCAGCGCCATCGGCCGTCCGGCGCTAACCCGCTGAAAGACGTGCACTAACCCTCCGCCTTCGACGGGCCCGCACGCGCGCGGAGCCCGAACGGCGGAGCCATGTCCATCGCCGAGCGGCAGGAGGCTGCGATGTCGAAGGAAACCGAAAAGAGAAGAACCACGGGTAGCTTGCGGCCGAGGCTGGTGAAGATCGTGCGCGCCACGGGTGGCGAGCCGATCCGCACCATCCTCGAACGGGGGCACAGGAAGCCGACGGGAGTCTTCACGTCGCGCAAGAACCGGCGTGCGTTCGCCTGGGAGGCGATTGACGAGAGACACTTCATGTGGATCTGGTCGGCAATGCCGGCGCGCATGGGAAGAACTATGCTCTGCTTTATCGAGGCGAGGTGCCGGACCTCGCCCCGCTCTATGACGTCGTCTGCACGGCCGCTTACCAGCGGTTGGCGAAAAAGCTCGCCATGGCATCGGCGGGCGCTCGGTTCCGGATACGATTCAGTTGCAGCACTGGCTGACACTCGTTCCCGCAACACGCGGCGCACAACGTCTGCTCATCAAGGATATCAAGGAATCGGCCGAGAGGATCAGAAGCGCGGCCGACGGCCTCCTGATGGAGCTGGAAGAGGCAGGCATCACCCACACTATTCTTAAGGCGATCCGGGCTGTCATTGAAGCCCGCGCCTCTCATCTGCTGCGAATTACAGAGAAAGCGTGAAGAATAGTGCATCACTAGCGATGTAGAATCTGCGCAGGCACTCATTTTAGACGCACAGAGCCATCAACCGAGCCATGGCCAAGGGCTCCCAATGTCAGGAGCGCTATGACCACGAAATCAGTCCACGCCAGAGTTCTGGATCAACGCTGGTCGGAGCCGGGCTCAGGAATCAGTGGCGCGCCCCCGACCGAGATTGGCCCTTCTGGTTTAGATGGTTGAACCACTCTCTTCGCTGGCCTCAAAGCGGGATGGGCGGCCGGCGGAGAAGGAGCCGACAGCACAGGGGTAGGCGCGGGTATATTCTGCAAAGATTCGATCTTCGCGGTGAGCGCCTCGATCTGGTCCGCCATCCGTTTCAAATCGGCTTGTTGCGCGCCGATGTTGCGATTGAGCTCTGCAAGTTCATCTCTCGCCCTTTGTTGCCCTGATCGTATCTCCGAGAGAGCTTCCCTATCTTCAGGTGGCAAGCCGGGTGTTGAGGCAGCTTCACGCACCGACGATGTCGCGAAAACTGCCTCGATGTTAGTCCAATAGTAGGCTGCCCCGGCGCACAGACCAAAGGAGATGACCACGATCGCGAGAATCCAGGAAAAACGTCGTGGGGATTTGTGTAAGACGGGTGGCAACTCCGAGGCGCTCGCTTGATCAATCACATCCATCATCCTCAGCTTGCCATTCCCATTCATCGGTCTTTCTCGTTGACGTGATAACGGGCAACCGTCAAGAGCTGCCGTGAAGCACGGCTGCTGACCGCAATCTCGCTATCACCGCGTCAGCAATGGCGTTGCGAAGTAGCGAGATCAGAACCTCGTCGCGCAGCTGCAGGTGAAGCGCCCTTTTACATTCGGCACCATCAATCGACGATCTCGGTGAGAGCATCGTAGCCCGCAGGTCGCCGATGCATCCATTGTCTTCGGCGGGTCCGCAAAACGGGTGCAGATCAAGAAGTAGGACCCGCCCCGTCGTAGGAAGCGCGCCTCACCAAAATAACCGAGCATCGGCTCGAGCTCGGCTGCCCAGGCGAACCGACGCAGGGAAGCAAGGCCGCTGGGATCGAGGGACGCTGACTTCGCCGCGATCCAGCCCGATTTCGTGAATATGCGCCGCATTCCGTTGTCGAATGCGAGAAAAGAGCAGCGAACGTCACCTCAAGTTATACCAAATTAGTTATCTAAGTTGCTACTTTTAAGCGAACTCTCTTGGGGCTTCATATGAAGAGACTTCTGGGATTTTTGTTGATCGCTCAGTTTTGCTTGCTTTGCGCCGAGGCCAGGGCGCAAGGGCTTCCTGCTCCCTCATACTGGAAGAATGAACGGGGTTCAGAACTGTTTGTTTGGTCCGCTAATAGCGGGTCAATACAAGGGACTTTCACAAACCATGCTCAAGGGTTTGCTTGCCAGGGTATCCCTTATCCTGCATCGGGAGCCGTTCGTCCAACCGGACTGTATTTTGTTGTTACTTTTGCCCAGTGCAATTCTTTCACCCAGTGGGTTGGAAAAGTTAACGGGCCTCAGATGCCAACGTCATGGACGCTGTTCTACGTTGATAAGAACGGCAAGCCTAGCAAGTTGAAGGGCGCGGATATATTCACGCGCGTATGGTAGTGTTCAATCTTGCAACGTCGCGACCTTAGATCGAACTCGCTCTCGCGAGTTTCGGTCTGGGTTTCCTTGAGACGCGTAAGCTCTCCGTCGCTGCCGGCCCGCTCGCGTTCGGCCCAGCTACCGCTCGTCACCGTGTTTGGACGATCGGCAGATCGTGAGCGGTCCATCGAGCTGGCGGATCGGCTTTTCAAGGTGATCGACGAGCATCTCGCAGAACGGAAGTTCGTGGCGCCAGCGCCCCGATAGCAGGCTCGTAGAGAGTGCATCATGATGCCGGAACGGGATTCGTCTCCGTTTCACTCGGGTGAACTAGAAGTCCAGCGGCGGGCAGGTGTGGATGACAACATCCGCAAGTATTCAAAGGTGGCAATTCGAAAGGAGATGCCGGTACAGCATCGGGATTTCTTCACCAACCTGACTTATGTCTTTGTCGGGTCAGCCGACAAGGACGGGCGGCCAAGCGCATCGGTCCTGACTGGGCCGCGAGGCTTCATATCGTCGCCAAATCCGGCGCGCCTGCTGGTAAGGGCTGGCCGATCTGCGGACAACACCTTGAACGAGAATCTGGTGGTTGGCGCGAATTTGGGGCTGCTAGGTCTAGACCTGACCAATCGACGGCGAAACAGGCTCAACGGACGAACTGTGAGTGTCGATGCCGACGGCTTTGAGCTTATCGTGCATCAAAGCTTCGGCAATTGCGCCAAATACATCGAGATCCGCAAAGGCATAACCGCGGATGGCCTCGGGCAGGTCAGAAGCCGAGATTTGAATTCAAACAGCTCAACGATCGGGTGAAGCATGTCATTCAGAACGCGGACACTTTCTTTGTGGCGTCCTGCACTCCGGCACAGGACGGAGTGCCCGTCACCTATGACTGCGATATATCCCATCGTGGCGGACGCCCCGGATTCGTGGTTGCTAGCGATCACGAGATAACTGTGCCTGACTTCTCCGGTAACCTGTATTTCGACACGTTGGGCAACTTTTCGGTCCATCCATATGCAGCGTTGCTCTTCATCGATTTTTCGACCGGTGATCTGGTACACATTCGCGGCCGCGTTGAAATTTTTTGGAACGATCCGCCGATAGCTGGCTATTCAGGTCGCCCAAAGGGCCTGGCGATTACATGTCGGAGATGGATACTTGGCGGAAACCGCGTCTATTCGGTCCGATCCGGGCGTGGAATTCTCGCCCTTCGCGTCCATGACAGGACTTTGGGGAGATAGTTAGGTTTAAGTTTTCTACGCCGCGGCCGCTGAACTCAGTTGCTCCCGATCCGCGTTTCTCACACAAATCAAACCGACGTATTATCCGCCGTTCGCGTGGGTCGCTCGCGAGTTCTCAAGCGAGTTCAACTTCGTGCGAACCTCGGATTGGGCAAGAACATCGGTACTCGCGCAAGTACGGAAAGGAAACGCAAGTTCGGGGCCATAATGGTCCGCAAGTGGCCATCGCAGCAATGCCGCGGCTGCAAGCGACAACGTTCGATTCTTAAGCATGCGGCTCTCGACAAGAAGCCTCCTATTGAGGTTTCTTTGCTCCATTCTGGCAAAGTTAGTTGGCATTCAGCAAGAAAGCCTACAGACTAGCCCGACTGCGAAGCGACGCTAACTCACTTTGATGGCCAGATGAAGACGTCCACGCCAAAGGGCACTGGGAGCGTAGGAGCACGTCAAATCTACGACGCCCTCAAGGGCCAGATCCTGGGGCATGTTTATGGCGCCGATGGCCTGCTGCCGTCGTCTCGCGGGCTTGCCGGCGAACTCGGCGTATCTCGCAGCACCGTGACAGTCGCCTACGAACAACTCGCGGCCGAAGGTTTCATCAATATCCGTCATGGCGCCCGCCCGCGCGTTGCAAGAGCTGTTGCTGAAATGGAGCACACCGGGACGAAGTCCCGGCCGTCCTCGCGGAGGGTGCGGCTGTCGATGTATGGCGAGCGTGTGAGGCAGACAGCGCCGCGGCCGGAGGGGCGAGTTCGCGACCTCGTGGCAAACTTTCGGTATGGCGACCTCTCTCCGTCGGATTTCCCCGTGCTCGCGTGGAAAAAGGCCGTGGTTGCCGCGATTACGCAGCGGCCCGAAAGATTGGCCTACGACGATCCGTGCGGATGTCGGCGGTTACGCGCCGCGCTCCAGGGCTATCTCTGGCGCTCGAGAACTGTCCGATGCGACAGCGATCAGATCATTGTCGTGAATGGTTCGCAACAGGGGCTCGATCTGTGCGCGCGTCTACTGCTAGACCCCGGCGATCGGTTCGTCATGGAAGATCCCGGCTACTTGATGGCAAAGCACGCCTTCTCGGCCACGGGGGCTACCGCTGTGCCAATCCCGGTCGATAAGGACGGATTGCTCACAGAGCGGCTCGCAAAAACGGAAGCACGCGTTGCCTACGTGACGCCGTCGCATCAATTTCCGTTGGGCAGCGTCATGCCAATAGGGCGCCGGCAGCAGTTACTCAACTGGGCAAAGAAATTCAACGCTTACGTGATCGAAGATGACTACGACAGCGAGTACCGCTATGACACCAAGCCCATTCCCCCGCTGCACGCCCTCGAAGATAGCGAGAACGTCATCTATCTTGGTACCGTTTCGAAGACGCTCTCGCCCACGCTGAGGATCGGCTACCTGGTTGTGCCGCCCGAACTACAGTCCATCTTCTCTGCCGCCAAGCAGGGCATCGACCGGCACACGCCGTTGTTCGAGCAGGAGGCGCTTGCCACGATGCTCGAGACCGGCACCTACGACAGCCATGTCAATCGCATCCGAAGGCGCAATGGCGAGCGTCGGAAAATGCTGCTCGATGCCTTACGCCGCAAATTTGGCGATCGTATCCAGATCGACGGCGCCGCAGCCGGCTTGCATGTCGTAGTCTGGTTTTGCGATCTGCCCCAGGCGTCCGAAGCAATATTGATCGAGGCTGCGCGCGCGAGGGGCGTAGGTATCTACCCCGTCTCTCCGCTCTTCGATCCACGTCAACCTGGTCGTGGGCGCCGGCCGGAACTTGCTGGGCTGGTCATGGGTTATGCCGCCCTGCAGCCGCGCCAGATCGAGCATGGCTGTCAACTGCTGGCTCAAGCGGTGGAGCAGCTTCGTTAGCGCCGATAGCGGCGCGGCTAACTGGACTACCACAATTTTCAGTAACTGGCAGTTTCATCCATACCAGGCCGGCGTTATCTCAGGCGCAGAATGGAGAAACACCATGTATGTGCCCCCCGCCTTCAGGGACGATGACCTCGACAATATCCGAGCGACGATCCGCTCTGCCCGGCTGGCCAATCTGGTCACCGCCACGACTGACGGTCCAATTGCGACGCCTCTGCCGCTGTTCCTCGATGAGACCGAAGGCGAGCGCGGCGTGCTGTACGGGCACGTGGCAAAGGCCAATCCACAATGGAAGGCTTCCTCGATCGGCGAAGCCCTCGCGATTTTCATGGGTCCAGAAGCCTATGTGACGCCCTCCTGGTACGCCACCAAGCAAGAAACCGGGAAGGTGGTGCCGACATGGAACTACATCGCTGTCCACGCCCATGGCCCGGTTGATTTCTTCCATGATCCCGAACGCTTGCTGGAGGTTGTCACACGCCTTACGAACATTCACGAGAGGCCGCGCGCGACGCCTTGGACCGTTAACGAAGCTCCTGCGGATTACATCGCAGCACAGTTGCGCGGGATCGTTGGGGTGCGCATTCCCGTCACCAGGTTCGAAGGCAAGCGCAAGATGAGCCAGAACCGTCCCGAAGCTGACCGCACCCACGTCGCCGTCGGCCTTGCGGCAAGCGAGGAGCCGAGGGATCGAGAAGTGGGACTGCTCATTTCGGTTCAGGGCTGAGGCGAGAGTTCCCCAAATTAACACGATCACGGCTAAACGATGCTTGGCTTTCAGACCCTCCTTTTGTTCTTGGCAGCGGCCGTCGTTGTCGCAATCACACCGGGGCCAGGCATCTTCTACATCGTGGCGCGAACGCTTGCCGGCGGGCGCACGGAAGGATTGGCGTCGAGCGTTGGCCTCGGTCTGGGCGGGCTTGTGCACGTTTTCGGCAGCGCCGTCGGCATATCTGCGCTCGTCATGGCAAGTGCGGAGGCGTTCACTTTTCTGAAGATCGCGGGAGCCCTGTATCTCATCTGGCTCGGGATCAAGACATGGCGCGGAGCCCGAGTCCTCGAACCAACAGGGGTTCAAACGACGGGGGCGCATCGCGCCTTTCGCGAAGGCATCGTGGTCGAGGCGCTCAACCCGAAGACGACGGCATTCTTTCTCGCCTTCATCCCGCAATTCGTCGACCCAACCGCGCACGTCGCCGCGCAGTTCATCGTGTTTGGCCTCATCTCGGTTGCACTGAACACAAGCGTCGACTTAATCGTGACCTATTGGGCTGCGAAGGCGAGAGCCGGGTTTGCAAAGCGACCGTCATTCATTGCCAAGACGCGACGGGCGTCGGGCGCCGTGATGGTTAGCCTGGGTGCTGATTCCGATGATCTCGCCCGGGTGTACCGATTTGATCTCGCCCAGGATTCCGAGATGATCTCGCCCACCATTCCGATTTGATGTCGCCCGGGGCGCGAGGCGTTCTGGCTGTCTGGTTTCTGGCATCGGCGAAGCCGCGTGGTCAATCTTGAATCGCGGCTCGACGGGTTGGTTTTTCTGTTGCTCCTGCTGTGGGCATGTGGGCAACGCTCTTGCGTTGTCCAAGCGTAGCGGCATGTCCACAGCGCCACAGGCTCAAGCCTTTCGGTCGGGTTTGCG
>NZ_KB902818.1:0-26108 GCF_000379585.1 Bradyrhizobium sp. WSM2793
TGGTAGTTCAGGCCAATCTTTCCGATGTGATAGTTGCTGGTCAGGCTGGTTGTGTTCGCCGGCAGAATTGCAAACGGCGGAAACTGGACTGTCGAAGCCGTCGCGACACGCGGTCCGCCAAAATGCAGATAGTCATACTCGACGTTCACCGACCATGCAGGCGTAACGGCTTGCTCGATGCCCAGACCGATGACGCCACCGAGACGACCATCGTCGAAATGCGTTTTGCCCTGTGGCCAGCCGCCTTCATAGTTGTTGACCACATCGCCCCGATTGTTTTGCCAGGCTACGCCTGCTTTGAGATAGGCCAGGGTGTGCCCAAGCGCGCCAAAAGCGTAACCGACGCGGCCCGTTGCGGTGGCAAAGAAGCTCGGACCTGCGTTGCAGTTTGCGCTTACAACAAAGCCGGAGGCTGCGAGGCAGGTGTTTGTACCCTCGCCGACAGCTACGCTGGCATCCAGTGCGACGCCGAACACCCAGCTGTTGTTCTGCCAATTGTAGCCGATCTGGCCACCTGCGACAAACGATGGGATATCGACGGCGCCGCCATAGATGGATGGACCGTAGGGATTGCTGAAGGAGGTTCGCCCGTACCCGCCGCCGGCGTGCCCGCCAATGTAACCTCCGGTCCAGTTCCATACCGCCGGCGGCAGTTGCACTTCTCGCTCAAAGTTCGCCCTGGCTGCACCGCTTGCGACGAGCGCCATTGTCGTAGCACCCCAAAAAAGAACTCTGGATCGCATCAAAGATTGCCTTGCACTTTGCCGGTCCACAGCCGGCTCCTTAAAGTATCGCCGCACGGCAAATCGTCTGGCCAGACACTGCGGCAACGCGCGCCTGGTCCGACCCGAAGATCACCGCCCTACGATTGGTGATGTGTCCGAAACAGAGCAAGCCGCATGCCGAACTCAGTTCGTATGCTTTGCGGGATTTCGTAAGAGTTCGTCGCGTCAACTTGCTGACAATGGTTTCAATGCTGACAATCAAGCGCCGACAGCTTCTCCGTCGCCGCCCTGAATGCGGAATTCCAGGCGGTCATGCGCGCCTTCATGTTCCCAGGGTGGTCGAGCGGCAATCGGTTCAGCGCGGATTCTCGAATATAATGTTCTTGTCGCCGCACGAGCTGCTGCCCCTGGCAAGCAGGCCGTCGCTTGCAGTTCACCGCCCCTGAATTTTTGCGAAACGTGGGTGCGCGAAAAGTTCGCTTCGAAGACAAGCGGTCCACGGATCGTTTTAGGTTTTTGAATTGCGGCGGGTCTCGCCAGCTTTGGGAATTAGGTCCCGTTAGAGGTCCGCTGAAGTTGGCGGACCGGCGGCGTCTCAAACCGCGTCGTAGCCAGCGCCTCCGCCTTCAGCGCCTGGCGATAGGGCTGCACGGCGCGTTGCAGCGTCCGCCGGCTGACTGTTACGCCTTGCTCGGCCAACAGGTCCTGGCGCACCACGTCGGCATTGCCGCGATGCCGAATGAGCCTCTCGCGCAGCCAACCCTCAAGGCCGTCGAGATGCTTCGGCCGCTCAGGCGACTTGAACGCCTTCACCCCGCCCGCCACCACGTAGCCCTTCACCGTGTGATGGCTGCAGCCCAGCTGTCGCGCAATCCGCTTCAGACCCCACCCGCACGCCCTCAGGCGCAACATCTCCGCCATGTCATCCGGCGTCTTCATCACCTGCCCCCGTGGATCAATCCACGACGAGCCTTCAGTGATTCGTTCCTGCTTCATTCACTCTCTCCCCAGCTATCCAAGGAGGGGGCAATTCCTCGTGACGCTGAGGGGGCAGTTTTCCATGGCGCGCGACAGCTGAACAAGCCAGCCAGCCGAAACGTACTGGCTGCGCAGACTTGTCGAGTAGCCATGCTTCGTCATTCCATCCGGCATCGACCAATAGGCCCTCCGGGAGGGTCTATTCAAGGAAGTTTAGTTTTCCGCCAGAACGCTCAGTCATACTAAGTATTATAACCGCATCTCAAACCGGAGCTTCAAATCCGCTCAGTCGGGCTATGCGGAAAACCCGTAACGAAAACTTGGATTGCCGGCACGCCAATCACATTTCGATCGATAATCCGCAGCCATGGGTCATGCGCGGCAGGCGCAGCACGCTTGCCGAGCCGGTGAGCAAGGCGCATGTTGGCCGGCATCCAAAGCCGTCAGTAGCTGAAAGTGTTCCTTTGACGATATGGACTACGCTGATCAATGCGTAGGCTTTCGACTTCCCGCTCAGTGAGGGAAGGCCATCAAATCACCCTGGAGCAAATACACCGGCAATCGCGCGGCTCTGATCCAAACATACCGCATCCTGTTAAGACGTGCATTTTGGATGCTACTTGGGATTGTGCCTCTGGCTTAATTAGCGTATTGAGCGGTTGGGCGCGGGCAGCTCTTCGCTTTGCTAGCCCTTCGGCGCCCTGGCCCGACCCTGCAATTTGAAGGACGTGAAGATTTTTCACAAGATCTATCATTCGCGAAGCTTTTTCGTGATATATGAGATCTAATTTCGGCCCGAAGGCGAGATCGCCAACGAAATTCACGGCCGAGAACGTTTTTCATGGATTGAGCCCATGCAGCTACAGTTTTCAGGTCCCGTGAGCGTTTTTCATGACCGGAGGCTGCCAGAGACTGCGACCCCCGCCGGCTACGCTGCGCTGATTGACGCCTACCGGCTGTCCGTCCCGATCCCGCGCGTGCTTTCCGCCACTGGAACAAAGCACCGCATCATCGAGCATGGGGGATGGCGCATCTACACGCCACGTCATGCGCCGGACGCCAGCCTTGAGGGACATCTCACCTTCGCGCTCAAAAACGAAGGACTAGACCTTGCCATACTGAAGCGCCTCTTCCTCACCGTGAAGGAGGATGAGATTGCGGACCTTGTGAACCAGAAGCCGACTGGGCTCTACACGCGCCGCATCTGGTTTCTCTACGAATGGCTGTTGGGGCGCGAGCTCAATCTGCCCGCAGCAGACAAGGTCTCCTACGTCGATGCCGTCGATACCGAACTCCAGTATGCGAGCTCCGGACAGAATTCAGCACGGCACCGCGTCCGCAACAACCTGCCGGGCACGCCGGACTTCTGCCCGCTCGTTTTCAAGACACCGCTACTTGCGGAATTTGTTGCAAAGGATCTCAAGGAGCGCGCCCGGATCGTGGTGAGCCAAGTCCCGAAGGATCTGCTCGCGCGAACCGCCGCCTTCCTTCTCCTCAAGGACTCGAAGTCGAGTTACATCATCGAAGGAGAAAGGCCGCCGCAGGATCGCATCCAACGCTGGGGCAAGGTCATCGGCGAAGCAGGACGGGCGCCGCTCGATGAGGCTGAGTTTTTGCGCCTGCAGCGGATCGTCATCGGTGATGAACGCTTCGTCAAGCTCGGCTTTCGTAACGAAGGCGGCTTCGTCGGCGAGCATGACCGCGAGACGCAAGGACCCATTCCGGATCATGTCAGCGCACGTCACGAAGATATCGTCTTGCTCGTGCGCGGCTTGATCGCGTTCGATCAGGCGGCGGAAAATGAGCTTGATCCTGTCATTGCCGCCGCCGTGCTGGCTTTCGGGTTCGTCTACGTTCACCCGTTCGAGGATGGCAATGGCCGCATTCACCGATACCTAATGCACCATGTTCTGGCACGGCGCGGCTTCAATCCTGCCGGCATCCACTTTCCAGTTTCGGCAGCCATTCTCGACAAGATCGGCGAATACAAGAGCGTGCTGGAAAGCTATTCGAGTAGATTGCTTCCGTGCATCGAATGGGAGCCGACTCCAAAGGGCAACGTCAAGGTCCTGAATGATACCGCTGACTTTTACCGCTTCTTCGATGCAACGCCGCACGCGGAATTTTTGTACGAATGCGTGCAGAGGACTATCGAACAGGATCTTCCGAGGGAAACCCGGTTCTTGCGGAGTTTCGATACATTCCGGGCTGGCGTCGAAAACATGGTCGATATGCCGGAGCGGACCCTCAACAACCTCCTAGGATTCTTGCAGCAGAATGAAGGGCGGCTCTCAAAGCGCGCCCGTGACAACGAATTCTCCCAGCTAACGCCAGACGAAGTCACGAAGATTGAGGGCCTCTACCAAGCAGCCTTCTCGCGCGAGCCCGGAACAGAGAGCTGACCGTCCGCCCGCTATGACTAGAGCATGATCGCCTGAGGCTGAATCGATTGGGGATTCCTAAATCAGGCGGGTGCTGATTCAAGATGCCGGCTGGGCCCAATTCCGAAAGGGATCGAAGAACGATCCGCCACGTGTGCCACTCGTCGACCCGATCACGTGGTGTCGGTGTCCGACGGAGTTGTGATCGAGGTCGGCACGAAGAAAAGGACGGCAGGCCTGCCTCCGTACGAGGGCTTCGTCTAAAGATCCGGAACAAGCACCTGATCTATGAACCCCGATCATTCGCCGTTCCGGGCCGGTGCACCCAACACGCTGAAGCTCGGCGACAGCGTCAAGGCTGGCCAGTTCATCGGCGTGATGGGAGATTTCATGGACGGGCCCGCGGACACGACCAAGCACCTGCACTTTGAGATCGAAGCGCCCGTTCCGCAAGCCGTGCTGCTTGGTCCCCCGTGTATCCGTCACGACGCCAAGTCGAATACTGATGTCCGGGTCTGCATGGCACGAGAGAAGGCACCCCCTTTTCATCGCTCATCGTGGTCTATCTGCGCGACCGATATGGCCGTCAGGTGGACCTGAGCGACGTCGACAAGGAGACCGGGCGTCCCCTGCTTCCCGTGTTGAACGACCATGAGGTCGTTGCGGCGAAGAAGCCGCAGAGCCCCGCGGTAGTTTCCTCCATTCTGCGTTGAAAGGGATGATCAAACAGATTGGCAGCGAGTGCGACGAATGGGATTACCGGGCATGTCGCTATGTTGATCGGCAGACGGATTTCGAGCCGCTTGATCAAAGCATTTCGCAGGTTTGCCATGAACACGGTCTTTTTCCTGACGGCGATTTTGACTACTGCTCAATGCGCTCTTCTTTGTCGTACGAGCCCGCTCGCAAGTCACGCCGCCAATACTCAGGCGGCTAAGCTCACACGCCCTCTGTCCGAACGCACGCGAGAAGCAGTCCCGCCGCAATATCGCACTGCCGATACTGTTTCCGCGGTCGAACCGGCGGCCTCAAAAGGTGATGCCGAAACGTTACCCGGCGGACACCTGATTGTCAGCTTCAGAGCCAATGTCGGGAAGCTGGCATGGCGATGCGGCACGATGCGGCGGAAACCTGCTGTTTGTCGGCGGCATGCTGCTTGCAGAGATCGAGCTGCGGCCGGCGCGACACATCGCGTGCACGGTCGCAACACGAATTTCGCTGTTTCGTCCACTCGCAAGAACTTGCGCTCTCAGGCTGCGTGCCTGTCCGAGGAAGCCAAATGAAAAAGTCTCTTCTGCGCGCCGCGTTGCTCTCGATAATATGCCTTACAGTCGCGCTGCTCCACGGGCAGTCTGGTGCGACGCCGACGGACGATCCGTTCCTCTGGCTCGAGGAGGCCGAGGGGCCGCGCGCATTGGCCTGGGCACAGGCCGAGAACGAAAGGACGCTCGGCTCGCTCGAGTCGGATCCTCGCTACGATCGCTTCTACCAGGACGCGCTGACGATCCTCCAGGCAAAAGACCGGATTCCGTCCGTTTCGCTGACACGGCAAGGTCTCGAAAATTTCTGGCAAGACGAGAGCCACGTGCGCGGCATCTGGCGGCGCACCACGCTTGAGAGCTACCGCGGCCAGGATCCCCGATGGGAGACCATCCTGGACCTTGACGCACTCGCTGTCGCCGAGAACAAGAACTGGGTCTACAAGGGTCACAGCTGCCTTGGGCGGCGCTGCCTCGTCAAACTCTCGGACGGTGGCAAGGACGCCGTGTCCATACGGGAGTTCGACAGCGAAGCCAAAAGCTTTGTTGCAGGTGGATTCCAACTGCCCGAGGGCAAGCAGAGCGTCAGCTGGATTGACCGTGACACTGTCCTCGTTGCACGTGATTGGGGCGAGGGGACCACGACCGAGGCCGGCTATCCTTTCGTGTTGAAGGAACTCAAGCGCGCTCAGCCGCTCGATCAGGCGCGCGAAGTTTTTCGCGGCCAGCGCACCGACTTCGAAATCCTGCCATGGGTGTTTGATGAACGGCGGATGACCGGCGTCGCGCGTCGGATCAACGGCTTCGAGCGGCAGTATGTGCTGTTCGGGCCGGCCGGGCCGATCGAGCTCGATCTGCCGAAGAAGGCCTCGATCGTCGGCATCGCGAGTGGCCGCCTGCTTGTGAAACTGGACGAAGACTGGATCCGTTCCGGCGATACCAGCTTCAAGGCCGGCTCAATGATCTCGTATGATTTGGCCGAATGGAAGCAGGATCCGCTGCGTGCGAAACCCTCTGTCGTTTTCGAGCCCAACTCGCGGCAGGCACTCCGCGGATTTGGCAGCACCAGGAATTTCCTGGTCCTGACGATTCTCGACAACGTTCAAAGCAAAGGCATTCGTCTACAGGTACGATCAAGGTGCCTGGCATGCCACACCAGTCCCGCTGCCGGAGAATGCGACCGTAAGCCTATCAGCCACTTCCGCGCAAGCGGATGAAATGACGTTTACCGTCTCTGACTATCTGACGCCAACGTCGCTTTGGTACTTTGATGCCGAAAGCAAACGGCTCGAGCTCTTGAAAACGGCACCAGCGACGTTCGACGCATCGAAGCATGTCGTGGAGCAGCTGGAGGCGACTTCGCGCGATGGCACGCGGATTCCGTACTTCCTGGTGCGGCCCAGGAGCGCAAGATTTGACGGCTCGACCCCGACGCTTCTCTATGGTTATGGCGGGTTTCAGGTTCCGCTTCTCCCCTCCTATGCGGGACCTATGGGTCGACTATGGCTCGAGGGGCAATGCCTATGTTGTTGCCAATCTGCGTGGAGGCGGCGAATTCGGTCCAGCATGGCACCGGGCGGGCCAGGGAGCAACGAAGCAAAGCACATGGGATGATTTCATCGCGGTCGCCGACGATCTGATCCGTTGGAAACTCACAAGTCCGCGCCGGCTCGGCGTGATCGGCGCTAGCCAGGGGGGCCTGCTGGTCGGCACTGCAATGACCCAGCGCCCCGAGCTTTTCAACGCGGCGATCATAAGAGTGCCACTGTTCGACATGCTTCGATTCACCCAGTTAGGGGCGGGCGCGTCCTGGACCGCCGAGTATGGCGACCCGGCCATTCCCGAACAACGAGAGTGGATCGAAGACTACTCGCCGTACCAAAAGCTGGTTCCGGGCAAGGCCTACCCGGAGCCTTTCATTTTCACCTCCACCAACGACGATCGCGTGCATCCTGCCGACGGCCGCAAGGCCGCCGCGAAGCTCGCTGCACTGGGCCAGTCTTATTTTTACTTTGAGAACAGCCATGGGGGACACCGCGCCGCCGCCAATCTCGTCGAACGTGCGCGCCAGCTGGCTCTGGAATACACATATGCATCCAGGCGGCTTTGCCCCGAGCCACCGGGAGGCGCATCCTAAACATAGGTCAATGGTACCGTGGTCGTAAACTTCAGCTCTTCCATGCTGATGAACGAGCTGATGTCAGCAAAGTCGAGCCGACTGATCAGCTTCTTGTAGACCGCATCATAGACCTCTACGCCTGGCACCACCAGGCGGAGCAGATAATCGGTTTCGCCGGTCAAGCGATAGGCTTCGACGATTTCCGGAATGTCTGCAATGGCCCGGCGGAAGCCCTCGAGCCACGCCATCGAATGACGCGACGTGCGTACACCCATGAACACAGTCATCGGCACGTTGGCTTTGCGTCTATCAACCAGAGCGACGCGCCGGCAGATCAGGCCACTCTCCTCCATGTGCTTGATGCGCCGCCAACAAGCGGACACCGAAAGATTGCTCGATTCGGCAAGAGCTGTGACGGGAATTGCTGCGTTGAGCTGCAACTTGTCCAGAATCTTCAGGTCGCGATCGTCCAACGCCATGTCCTTTCAGCGGCTTCGGGCTCGGGTGAGAAGAGTTTTTGCTATCGCCGAGATAAGGCCTTTGATTTGCACTTTCCAGAGCGATTGCGCGAAACAACGCCGAGATTTGGCGCCGAAGGCGCGGTAAACCTGTGTCGCCTTCGCATGAAGTGGAGATCTCAAAGTGCAGCGGACCATTGGGCTGATCGGAGGGATGAGCTGGGAAAGCACGGCCATCTATTACAAGGAAATCAATGAAATCGTCCGTCAGCGCCGCGGCGGTCTCGCCTCGGCGGACATCTTGCTGCGCTCGGTTGACTTCGGCTGTATCGTCACCCTTCAGAAGGCAGGAGATTGGAGGCAAGCCGCTGCTTATCTAGCGAGGATAGCCCGACAGTTGGTTGACGCGGGTGCCAGCTGCATCCTGATCTGCACCAATACGATGCATGTGATTGCCGACATTGTTGCTGCCGAGCTGAGTGTGCCGCTCATCCACATCGTCGATGTGACCGCTGCGGCTCTTCTCGCCGCTTCCTTCAAGAAACCACTGTTGCTCGCGACGCGCTATACGATGGAGCAGCCATTCTACTGTGATCGCCTGCGGCAGCGCTTTGGCCTTTCAGCTGTCATGCCGGCGGAGAACGAACGGATCCGGATCCACGATGTCATCTTCGATGAGCTGTGCTGCGGAGTTATCTCTGATCAGTCGCGCCAGGAATTTATTGAGATCATCGCGCGCGGTCGTGCACGGGGCGCCGATGCCGTTATCCTCGGCTGCACGGAGATTGGTCTTCTCATCGGCCCCGAACATACAGAATTGCCGGTGTTCGATTCGGCGAGGCTGCACGCCAGGGCGGCAGCTGATTTCGCTGAGGGTAAGCTGTCAGCTGGTGCTGCTCCATAAACGCGCGGCGATGATCGCCTCGCCGATCGACGCTTGATATCGTGCTCGGTGGTGATGCCGACCTCGACCGGAGCCGGGGTCCCAATGCCACTGTATCTGGCCATGTCGGGCAGCGCGGTAGCGCAGGAAGGGCGATTGTCAAGTTGTCGCAAGATCAAGCGATTGGTCGATCGCGCTCGACCTTCAAGCTTCGGCTCCGAGAAGTGAACTAAGTTCGTTGTAGCGGGATTCGGCGCCGCCTCGACGTGCTTAGCGCGAAGGCGATCGATAGCTCAGGCTGAAGCATCGCTCATGCTTGCAATGGGAGGTCTGTTCGCCAAAAGGTGCAAGCGCATTCTGGCCGATGTCGGCAGAATCTTCTCTTTATTGAGCGCTGCCATGGTGAGCGCTGCTATGGACGTCGTGGTTGCGGCTTTGGCTGTCTCGTTCAAGACGTCGGTTGTTTCAGGCGCGACAACCGGGACGCCCGCAACCAGGTGATGCGAGAAAGCCTACATCGTTTCGTCATGAAAACACTTAAGCGGCCTTGGCATACCGGTTGCTTGAAGATGTGACGAAACCACTTGTGACCATGATGCTCGTTCGGCACCCGATCCAGGTATTCAGATGAAACTTGCCCGCTTGATCCATGGCAGAGGTCTCCTGATGCGCTTTCCAAGCCGTGCGCCTGCGTCGCGAACTCTGCCATCTTCGGATCGCGCATCGGTTTGCCGGCCAGAGTCCGATTGTCTTGCAAAGGGCTCGCGACGAATGGCGGTCCTCAACAACATGGTGCAGACAAGGGTAAAGGCATTCTACCTTTAGGACGATCGTTTGCGTCACTTTTAGCCGGTGGCTCAAGCGCGGGCATCTGCGCAGATGCCGAGCCTGGGTTCTTGAAGCTGAGCGCCGGCTATGCATCGGTGCTTGCAGATGGTCAGTGGACTGATGCAGGACGATTGGGATCCCGAGAAAATAGTCAGGCAACAGGACGAGCTCAAGGTCAAGCTGCTTCGCGCCCAGTCGGTTGTCGCCGAATGTAAGGCAGGATTGGCAGATCTGGAACGGAGACTTGAGCGTCGAGCAGTTTCGTCGCCCATCGGTGAACGCCAGCGCAACTCTGCCGCGAACCATTCAATACGTAACGTACAACCGCGCAAGTCGGGAGGCGTCGATGATCACGTTGAGTAGGATGCTGCCGCGACGTTTTCGAGTCGATCATGGGACCGTTGAAAGCTGCCGCCGCACGCGTTAACGGCGAGAGGTTTTGTCACGGACCTGGTGAAGATCTCGAGACGCATCGGGTTGCGAACCCGGCGGGCGAACTGGAAATCGGGGGGGCGGCCCTGCCGCTAGGCTCGGGTTTTTGGTTGATCGCGGTGCGTTGGCCAGAGGATGCGCGCAGAGTAGCACCACATACGGGAGGCATCGCCGCGTTTGTGACTAGAGCCTCCTGTTTTGGGGGGGCTGCTCACGCAGATGTCCTGGATCGAATGTCCAAGAGCTCTCCACCTTGACCCAGGGCCAGATCGGTCGTTTTGTCCGTCTTCAAGTCACTCAAATTACCGGTAGACGTGTCTGGAGGGGGGGCGCGAGGGGGCGCGTTCAATGACCAAGATGGTCCGCTATGGCCGTGAGGCAAGGCATGCGACGTCACGGGCGGTGCTGACCGCGGAAGACGACCATGCCTCATCCGGCATCGCATGGATGATGACGAGAACTGGCTGACTATGTCCCGCACAATGCGGTCCGGAGGAAACGGCAGTCACCTAGATTCGTGAGACGCCAGGAAGAGAGTTCCCGGTGCGAATGCGATCCGGTGCCGGCCGCAGCGTCGTCAGCTTCTCGAAAGCTTGCCCGAATACGGACTAACCCACCGTTCCTGGACGAGAGGCTGGCGTGGACTCGCACAATTTCGACATATCCAATGCAGCACCTCCGCCATCGGTACAGCACGCTCTTCGAGACGATCAGCAACCGAACCAGGCGGAACGAGACGCCTTTGAGCAGCAATTGGATGCAGCGCGCGTGGCCGCCGGGCTTGCCCGACGCCCCGGCCGCAAACCGCCGTCGAATGTATCTCGCGCGGATCATGATTACATTCAGGCGATGATGAGCGGTATCAGTACTCGCCGAAACCTGGCACCGTTGACGGCCGACAAGTATGTTCAAATGCTTTACAAGGTGGCGAATTACCTCGGCGAGCGGGGCCCCAGTCGCTCGAAGCCAGTGATGACAATGCTCAGGCTCGATAGATCCAAATGTTTTCAGTTCCGCTTCCCTGCCGCTTTCTCCGGGGGAGCTTGGTCGACTGCTCGATGATGCGTCCGCACCTAGCGGAGTGGACCAGTTCGCCCGCCGCTTGCCGGCCATGGCCGATCCCGAGGCATTCGATTTCGAGTACCTGCCATTCTCACTAGGCGAGCTCCGGGGAGTGCTGCATGATGAGTCCGTGCCGTCGGGCTTGGATCAGCCGGTCGGCAATTTGCCGGCTTCGGCTGATCCAGATGTGTCTATATTCAACGAGGAGCAGATGCCGCCTGGAGAGCTTCGGCGATTGCTTGATGATGAGCCGGCATCCTCAGCCGCGGATCAACGGCCACGCCGGCTGCCCAGCGACTATTAGAGGTCACGAGCCATTGTCGCAGACGCCCTGAACTCGCTATCGCGACCGGTTAAATTCCCGGCAAAACCTGCGACGCATTTAGCTTGTATCGAGCGTATCGCGTTGCCTTTCGGCGAACCGGCTTCGCGTCCATCACTTGCTGAGCGAGCGCCAGCCGGCGCGGATATTGGCCGTTTTTTTGGACCATCGCATTTTCGTGCACAGGCAAGTTGCTACTGCGAGATCGCAAGGTCGAGGCCTCTGCTGCGTCTTATAAATGTCATCTTGCGCGGGCCAGTGACGCGCGCGGCGGCTCAATCGAGCCAGCGCTCAATACCAGACAAGGCACGCGGCAATGATGCGCGTGACAAAGCACGAGCAGGTCGATGATAAAGCGTTTTTGCAACTGGGCCCTATTGTCCATACTCGCCTGCATGGTTGTCTGCCCCGCTGCAAAAGCGCAAGACCGCCGGACTATCGCCGAACCTGTTGCACCTCATACGGTCTGCGATCGCCCTGTGCCTTCCGGCAAGAACGATACAGTTAGCCTACAGGACGCCATTCAACATTGCCCCGCTGGCGCTGCAGTTTATCTGGGGCGCGGCGAGTTTCACTCAGGTCCACTCGAGATGAAATCGGGCGTGACCTTATGGATCGGACGCGGTGCGGCGCTGATCGCCATTCCTGAACCTGCTGCTTACGACAAAGGGCGCGGAGAGTGTGGTCGCATCACGGGTAAGGGCGACGGTTGCCGGCCATTCATCAGCTTTTCCAGAACGCGTGGCGGCGGCATCTACGGGGAGGGGATCATCGATGGTCAGGGCGGCGCAATCATGGACGGCGGCGCCGAAACCTGGTGGCAGCTGGCCCGCCGCGCGCAAGCCGAGGGCGGCAACCAGAACGCCCCGCGCTTGATCCAGATCGATCATGCGCAGGACATCACATTCTCTGGTGTCACCTTGCGCAATGCGCCCAATTTTCATGTCGCGATGAACCGGGTCGAAGGTGCCACTTTCTGGGGCCTCACGATCGATTCACCGGCGGATGCGCGCAATACCGACGGCATCGACCCCGGCGCGAGTCAGGATGTGACCATCACCCACAGCTTGATCCGCACGGGAGACGACAACGTCGCAATCAAGGCCGGCGAGAATGGCTCAAGCAGCCATATCTCCATCATTGATAATTATTTCGGCTGGGGGCACGGCATGTCGATCGGCAGCGAGGTGAATTCCGGGGCTAGCGACATACTGGTGCGTAATCTGACGCTGGATGGTACGACGTCTGGCCTGCGCATCAAGAGCGATGTCAGTCGAGGCGGTCTGGTCGAGCGCGTGACTTATGAGAACGTGTGCTTGAGGGGCAACCGGTGGCCGGTTGCGTTCGATGCAAAATATGATCCGCGCGCACTAGGCACGAGGATTCCGGTCTATCGGCAGATCGTTCTGCGCCATGTGCGTGGCGACAATGGTGTGCTGCTGATGCGCGGCGTAGACGAGCGGCATGCCCTTGACGTGACGCTCGAGGATGTCCGATTTGCGAATTCCGCGACTTGGCAACTCGAATACGCGAACGTGACCGCAAATCACTCTGACGTATCGCCGCCGCTGCCGGGACGAGCTACAGAACCGCTGCCGCGCGGATCGGAGGCATGTGCCAGGGCATTCCGCGACGGCAATCGCTAAGCACGACAACCGGCGCCGAACCCGGGTGGTGAGTTCCGCATCGGCGAGCCTAAATTGCTGGTCTTGCCGAAGGTTAGCCTCTTGTCCGATGCTTCGTTGCAGGCGACCGACGGGGTTGCAGGGCCGGAATTGCGAAAGTTACGTGCAGGTTCTGGTTTGGCGAGGAGAATGTGTCGACCATGCGCGGCGGCTATCCGCGGCGGTACCTTATACCACTGCGTCGAGCGTGCCGCGAATTCAACGAAGAGTAAGATCACATGCGAGTTCTCGTGCCGTCTGCTGCGCTTCTGGCCGGATGTTTCTGCATCCCGGCAGCGTACCCTCGGCCACTATTGGTGTCGCATGCCGGAAATGCAGACTATCACTCCGTGCAGCAAGCCATCGACGCATTGCCGGCGGAAGGAGGAAATGTCCGGATCGCGCCGGGCATCTATCGCGAGAAGGTCAAAATCTCCAAATCCGGTGTTCATATCGAAGGGACTGGCAGGAAGCCGGAGGATACGGTCATTGTGTATGGTGACGGCGCGATCAATGTAGGAGGAACCGCCCGTTCGGCGACGCTGGATGCCGCTGGCGATGACTTCCGGCTCGAGAATCTGACCATCCAGAACGACTATGCCCTCAATCCGGCCAATCCACCCTCGCAGGCGGTCGCGCTGTCCGTTACCGGAGACAGGGACGTCGTTACGCGCGTCCGCCTGCTCGGCGCCCAGGACACGCTGTTTGCCGGCAAGGGACCAAACGGCAGAATGTCACGACAATACTTCTCGAACTGCTACATCGAAGGGCATGTCGATTTCATATTTGGCAACGCAAAGGCCTGGTTCCGGCAATGTGAGTTGCACGGCATCGCCAATCAAGCGGTCATCTATACCGCTCAGAGCAAGGCAGCGCCGGATGAGGACAGTGGCTATGTTTTTGATCATTGCAGGCTAACTGCCGACCCTGCCGCGCGCTATATCGCGCTTGGCCGCCCCTGGCGCCCCTACGCCACAGTGGTCTTCCTGTCGACAAAGATAGATGCACAGGTCATTGCGGAAGGCTGGCGCGAATGGGCTCCGGGCGAGACCAACAAGTTGAGCACGAGCTATTATGCCGAATATAGATCCTTCGGCGTCGGGGCTAACCCCTTAGGCCGCGAGCCTCACTCCCATCAACTGACAGATGGCGAAGCTGCGAGATGGTCGCTGAGAGTGTTCTTCGGGGGTGCCACACATTGGCTGCCAACGAACCCTGAAACACAGAGCAATGTTCACGGTGAAGGGCGTCGAGGGCGATTCTCGAATGAATGACGGCAGGAGAGCCTGATTGTGATGGAGAGTCTTGTGCAGCAACCCAACTGCTGCCGTCGCATTATGAGTCTTCCGAGACTCGTCAGTTTATCGACAGCTAAGTCTTATAGGATGGGTACTGTCTAGCTGGACTGAGAGATCTGCTGCAGACGAGAATGGGATGGATTGCTTTAACAAAATAGCCCTTTCGGAGATTCCGTCCGAACGTACTACGTCTGGCTGCAACTACCCTGTGGGCGAATAGCACAGCGTGTTCGTCGGTTCTGGGTGGCAAGCGCGCTCTGTGATCGCCTGCATCCTCGCCAGTCGGTGATCACTATCGATGGCGAGAGCTACCGGCTTCGGGCAGCGGCGCTCCGGCAGATTCCCTTTCATTTAGCTACCGAAGAGACGGCATCGATGAATGCAGAACAGGCCCAGCTTGGGGCTGGCACTCCTTCCGAGACTTCCGAATCCGAGACCTCCGAACCAGGGTCCCCGGCGGCGGCTCAGTGGGCCGAAGCCTTGACGGAGGTGGACCAGTCCGCCGCTGATTCCGCCTCCTCGCAGGACCAGGTCCTTGCTGCCTGGGCTGCCGAAGAGGGGCAAGCCCAAGATGAGCGTCCACAAGAGGACGTAAGCCGAACGCGGGCTTGGCAAGAGGCGGCCAACGTCAATCAGCCGCTTGATCTGTCGTCCTTGTCCCTGACCGCCTTGTCTGCCCCCCTCCCGCCTGAGCTGCGGCGCTTGAACGTTGAGAGAAATCAGCTCACCAGCCTACCTGAGTTGCCAGCCGATCTGCAGCGGCTCAACGCCAGCAACAATCGCCTGACTAGCTTGCCCGATCTTCCAGCCGGGCTCCGGCGGCTCTCCGCTATCAGAAACCGGCTGACCAGTCTGCCTGCAGATCTGCCGCCCGGCCTTCGGCGCCTGAGCGTCGACAATAACCAGCTGACCAGTCTGCCCGGTAACCTTCCCGCAACGCTCCGGGAGCTGGATGCCAGCGGCAACCAGCTAACCAGCCTGCCTGACCTTCCAGCTGGGCTCCAGCGCCTGAACGTCGACTACAATCAGCTGACCAACCTGCCCGATCCCCTCCCGGCCGAGCTCGAATGGCTCAGCGCCGCGAACAACCAGCTGACCAGCCTGCCCGACCTAGTGCCCGCCGAGCTGCTATGGCTCGGCGCCAGCAACAATCAGCTGACCAGTGTGCCCGAGACCCTGCTGACGCAGCTGGGCCGCGAGTCCAGCGTTGATCTGGAGAATAACCCGCTGCCCGAGTGGTTGCAGACCAATCTGCTGACAGCCGTGCATGCCGGCGACTATGCCGGCCCGCAGATATTTTTGCCTATGACCCAAGCAGTGGTGGAGATGGGCGAAGGAGCGGTGGAAGTCGAGCCGCGGCAGTTGCATGAAGTTGTCGCGGACTGGCTTGAGGGCGACCCGGAGACGGTGGCTGCCTGGCGCAGTTTCGCCCAAGAGCCGGGAGCCCAGGACTACGCAGGCTTTCTTGAAAGGCTGCGGGGCACCGTGAACTATGGCAATGACGCGTTCCGGCACGCGGTCGCCGAGGATCTGCGGCAGGCGGCGGCAAGGCCGCGACTGCGTGAGCAATTTTTCACGCTCGCCTCCGAAGCGACCGCGAGCTGCGAGGATCGCATCACTTTGACTTGGAACAGCATGCAGACCGCACGCGTGAACGCTGATGTCGAGGCCGGGGCCTATGACGGGCGGCTCGACGAACTGCTCCAGCAGGGCCGTGTCATGTTCCGCTTGGAGGCGCTGGACAGGATCGCGCGCGAGACGGTCAACTCGCTCCGCGACGCCGACGCGGACGCCGATATCGACGCCGACGCGGACACCGACGTGGACACCGAGGCGGACACCGACGCGGACGCCGATATCGACGAGATCGAGGTCTATCTTGCCTACCAGACTCAGCTGCGCGAGCCGCTGGAACTATGGCACATCGCCCCGAACATGCGCTTCTTGAACATCTCTCACGTGACGCAAGACGACGTTGCCAGGGCCGCGATGTCGGTGCGGGACCAGGAGGCGACGGGATTCAGGAACTATCTGCTAACGCGCTGGCAGCCTTGGGAGACGGTGCTGGCGCGCATCAGGCCGGAAATCGAGGAGCGGCTCGTCGATGCGATGGGCGAGGAGTTTCAAACTCGCCTGGACCGGGCTCTCGCCGAGTACGGCCTGACAGGCGATCCTGATGCCGAGCGGGAGCTCGGAGCCCAGATCCGCAGCAACATCGCCCGCGACATCAGGGATGCGGTGACGAGCGAGGTGCTCAAACCGTACGGCCTGGAGCTGTAAAGCGGCCGTTCATGCGAGGCGTGTCAATCCGCCACTCGGCCGCCGCCATGCTCGATTGAGCGATCGCGATGAGACCCGCCCGCCGGCAGCTCCGCCGCGAAGCAAATGGCGCTAGCCGTGGTTCGACGAAAGGCGGTAAGGCCGCCGGTTCGTACCGTTGCTGCTCGCGTCACCTTCAAAGGCGCGAAAGGGATACTGTGATCAATGTTTTGCCTGCAACGCCACTCGCTTACCGGAACTGCCGTACATGCGCGACTCAAAAATCGACTTGTGCACCAGCCTTTGCTTCTGTCCGAAAGCAAACGCGCATGATGTGGGGAAGCAGCCAAGCTGTTGCGAACGCGACATTGGGCCGCAAAACGTGCGAGCGTTCCTCTGCATGGCACTGGCCCAATCCTGCGGCGCGTGGCAACGATGGCATCGAAGCCAGCATAACCGTCGTTACAACGATACAGTGATTCGATCACGGCCGAAGCTAAGTTATCTCCCGGCCTACACGTTTCCACGGATAACCAACGCAGGAGCGGCTTAAGCATTGAGCCAGCTCGGCGGTGGTGCGTTATCTCAACGCGCGGGCAGAGTGCCTTTTCGGCCGAGTGCGTGGAAACGAAGCGTGGCAGGCACTCGAACGCCCAACTTCGCGGCGGCCCTCTCACGTGCCAAGGCAATTGGTCCCACGCTGGTCTTTTGCCACTGATAGCAAACCGAGCGACTTGGGTGTTCTACAGCGACACTCGTCAGCTGATCGACAGGTGGGCCTGCTAAGGGCAGAACGCTGCCACGTTGACGGTCCTCCGGACTTATCTGGTCAACGAAATGGCAGAATGCTCGCAGCAGGGTCGATCTATTTGCCGCACTTGGGCTCGTGTGAACGTGTACCGACCAGAGCCGGGCGGCAGCCGCACCCCACGTGCACAGGCTCTCAAGTGTCATTGCGCTGCGCATTCACCTGTTTCGCGAGCTTGAGACGCGGGGCGTACTCTTAGTTCTGATGGAGAAATTGATGGATACAGGACAGGCACAGCGGAGCGCAGGTTCCTCCCAGGACACTTTTGAAAGGCGTGAGCAGGAAAGCTACCTCAGCGGCTTCAACCGAGCCATGGCGGATTGGGTCGAAGTCTTGACAGGGTATCGGACCCCCGCCTCCTCGCGGGCGCGGATCCTGGAAAACTGGGCTGCCGAAGAGGGGCAGGGCGAAGCGGAGAATCGGCGACAGGGTTACTCGCGAATTAGGGCTGCGGACAACACGGGCTCGCGCTCGGTAGATTTGTCATCCCTGTCCTTAACCGCTTTGCCCGCCGCCCTGCCGCCAAGGCTGCGGGAACTCCGCGCCATGAACAACGAGCTCAGCAGGCTGCCCGCTAGCCTCCCACCCGGTCTCAACGAACTTCTTATTAGCCACAACCGGTTGACCAGTCTGCCGGACGCTCTTCCGGCGAGCCTGTTTCACCTTGAGGTGAACGATAACAGGTTGAGCAGTCTACCAGACAACCTGCCGGCGGGGCTGGGGATACTGCACGCAAACAATAACCGACTCGGTAGCCTGCCCGACGCTCTCCCGAGCAGCCTCACCTCGCTCGCGGTTGGTGGCAATCAGCTGACCGAGCTTCCCGAGTCCCTCCCATGGGGTCTCATTGAACTCGATGTCAGCAGCAATCAATTGACCAACCTCCCCGAACCCCTTCCGAGCTGGCTTCAATCGCTCAATCTCAGCGGTAACCGGCTAACCAGCCTGCCCGAGGATCTCTTAACGAGGAGTTTTAGCTATCCGCATTTGGAGAACCTCGAGTTCGGGGATAACCCATTCCCGGACCAGGTCCGCGCTCACCTCGCGGCACCGCATCTTGAGCAACTGTCTCTGTACGAGGCTGCCGCGCACTGGCTCAGGGACGATCCGGCAGCACTGGCCGAATGGCAGCACTTTGCGGATGAGCCAGGCGCCCAGGACTACGCCCGGTTCCTAGATAGGCTACGAGGGACCGTGAATTATTGCAATGGCGAGTTTCGGCAGGCAGTGGCTGATGATCTGCGGCAGGCGGCGGCAAATTCGGGACTGCGCGAACAGTTTTTCACACAGGCTTCCGAGGCC
The DNA here is from genome assembly GCF_000379585.1 of Bradyrhizobium sp. WSM2793. NCBI lineage: Bacteria > Pseudomonadati > Pseudomonadota > Alphaproteobacteria > Hyphomicrobiales > Nitrobacteraceae > Bradyrhizobium > Bradyrhizobium sp. WSM2793. Next base: position 18,779 of record NZ_KB902818.1, read on the forward strand.
AACGCGAGCTGCGAGGATCGTGTTACTTTGCACTGGAACGGTATGCAGACCGCGCGCCTTAACGCTGAGGTCGAGGACGGTGTGTACGAAGACCGGCTTGGCGAACTGATCCAGCGCGGCCGTGTTGCGTTCCGCCTGGAGGCGCTGGACGGGATCGCGCGCGACAGGGTCAACTCGCTCCTCGGCCTCGACCCGAACATAGACGACGTCGAAGTCTACTTGGCCTATCAACATCTACTGCGCGAGCCCCTGCAGCTGAGCCACGTCGCCCCTGACATGCGTTTTCTGTCGGTCTCTCGCGTGACCCCCGATGATGCAGCGCGGGCACTGGAACTGGTTCGCGAGCAAGAAGCGAACCAATTTACCGACTACATGGCAACCCGCTGGCAACCTTGGGAGACGGTGCTAAGGCGCATCGCTCCGGACGAATATGAAACAATGCAAGACCGGCTCGTCGAAGCCATGGGCGAGGAGTTTCAAACCCGCTTGGATCAGCGACTGGCCGAGCATGGTCTTCTAGGCGATCCGGATGCCGAACGGGTGCTCGGAGCCCAGGTCCGAAAGGAAATCGCTGGCGAGATCAAACGCGAGGTCATGCACCGTGTGCTCGCAGAGCGTGGCCTCGAACTATGAGGCTCCCAAACCGCCGCAGAGATATTTATCATTGCTCCGTGGCGGTACCTAAACATCGATCGTGAAGCCTCGCCGATCGCTGCCAAGGTGCTTTTGCAGTGCGCTGCCGTCGATCAGGGCCTTTCGGTCTTGCCGAGCGACGAAAATTCCCGCGCGGGAGCGAGGGTGTTTCTGCGTTCGGTCGAAAGCCGCTTCGGAACGAGAGCTCCGTCGGTCGAAAAAGTTGTTGAGGTGACCAAGGCGCGCCGCGGTGAAATCATCGCTTCCCGAGGCGCTGCCGCAGCCAACCAGCTCGGTTTGACGACGCAGCTACCTGTTCGGCAGGTCTGTTTGACTTCGGGTCCTTTCCGCGAGTCCATCTTGGCAAGCAAGTTCTGGAGTTCAAGCATGCACCGCGTTCGCAGCATACGATGGCAAACCGTCGTGCAGGTGAGATCGTGCGCGCGCTTGGTCGGGTCGGTCCCAAGACTGCACGACAAGCCTTGCGGTCCCGCAGTCAAAGACTGAGCCTGATTGAAGTGAGCGATTTGAAGTCTGCCGGATCTTCATTGCCGACTTGGCTTGCCAAGCCCGTAAGCGAAGGTGCGCGCTACCTGTGCGACCCGAGCGCCGAGAGGCGCGCGGCGTTACTGCTGCGAACTCAGGACGGCCTGCACATCGTCTCGACGTTTGGTGCCTGAACGCGCTTTGTTCATCGCCACTGGGCGAGCATCTCGTCTCAAGGATAAAGAAGGCGCAGTTCGCCGTTTCCCGGAAGACGTGAATCCCATACGGCATTCGAGCGATAGCTCCGGACCTGGTGAAACACCAGCGAGGGCAATTCGGTCCTTCAGAACCGCACTCAGAGCAAAAAGCGGAACTTCAAGACACGAGAACGCGTCCCGGCCTGCGCCAAGGAAAAGACGTTGTCCGTCAGCAATGAGCGCCTGCAAGATGACAAGCTCAGCGCCAAAGTTGATGCCAAGGACGATAAGATACTCGTCACGTATGATCATTTGAGACTGGTAGCGGCTATGTGAGCCCCGCCGTGATGCTTGAATTCGGCGCACGATCGACAGGCAATCCATTGTTATATCGGTCGACGAATTTCGTCGGCTCAAACAGGGGCCGGCGAAGAGGTGCGGCAGAATAGGAGCGACGCCGGCCTGTCGTCAGGCGGGTGCCGAAGCGAGGCCGGTCTCGCGGGCAGCAATATCCTGTTCTCGTCAGCTTTTCGAAAGGTTGCGACTACAACAATCGAGAATCTGATTCTTGCTGAACGAGCTGCTACTTGGCCGTAATCCAGGTCGTACGGATTGCTGCAGGGCCTATACAACATGAGGAGAGCAGGATGGATCCGGTTGACCCATTCTTCGATTCAGGAGCCTGGATGCGGGAGTACGCCGCCTTGCAGGAGCGGAATGGGCAGCGAGCGGGCAGCCCAAGCGAACACGGTGACTTTGAACGGCGGCTGGAGGATTTGAATCTCGATCCGTCTGAGCAAAGGAAGTCAACTTCGCCTGATCGGGCTCCCGCAGGAGGTGGTCGAGCAGTCCGGCGGGACGATTTCGGCGGTTCGATGCGGGTGCCGCCGCACTCCGCTTTTCGGGAGAGTGCGCTAGCCGACACGCGCCGGAGCGTAGACATTCCCAGCTTTCAGCTTCCCGCTTCGGCGCAAGTGCCGCAGTCCAGTTTGCGGGATGATCTGTTCAGCAGCGCACGCTACAGCTTTCCGGACGCAGAGGCTGCCGCGTCGGCCAAGAGCGGAAAAAGCCGCGGATTATGGTCACGCTTCAAGTCGGGAATCGGCAAAGCCCTTGGCGGGAGCAGCAGCGAAAAGTCGTCGGGCGACGCGGGCCAATCTGACGTCTTTTCGACGAATTTACGAATTGATTACGCCAGGCAGCCGGGCCGGACGCGCGGGGTCCCTGCGGCCGATGAGGAGCTCATTAAAGATTTCAGAAGGAAGGCGGCGGGTAACCTCAGCGACGGCACGATCAAGAATGCGGCAACCGATTTGCGCCATTTGAGCGCGCGCCTGAGCACGGCTGGCAGGCCCTCAATTGCGGATCGGATTCGCCGGGAATTGGAAAACGCGCAGCTGGAAAATCCCGATGTGGAAAACCACCAGCTGGAAGATGAGCTCGATGAGGATGTCGATACCTACGCAAAGGACCGGGGCAGGCGCATCAAGGCGGCCTTGAAGAAGCTCCGTGAGGTCGGTGCCGGAAACGCCCTGGCGGCCGATGTCCGCCGACTGGCTCCTCACGGCGCGGACGCAACCCTGATCGGCATGTGGGCGGCGGCGGAAAAGGCGACAGGCAGGATCGACCCGAAGACGATCGACAGGCAAGCTCGCCGCATGTCGAGGCTGAGTGAGTGGCTGCAGACGCATGACCGGCCACCGATCGCCGGCCGACTGTCCACCCCTGGGCTCGCTCAGGATGTCGAGGAGTACAGGCACGAAACCGACGACAGCAAGATCAACGCTGATCTGGTCAGGCTTGGCCAATACGAGCAAATCCTGGAGGCGAACAGGGCGCTCGGATTGCGGCCTCCTGAGAATCCGGGCCAGCCTTCTTGGGAAGCTGCTCGACAGCCGCACTCGCTGCAGGAGCCTCCCGCAACACCAGCTACCCCGAGCGCGGGAGCCTGGGATTGGCTTGGCGAGCAGATCCACGGGCCCACCATATCGATGCCAGCGCCGCCCAGCAATTGGCAGGCCGGTTCGTCGCAGCAGCTTGACGAGCAAATCCACGAACCCGCCTCACCAATGGCAGCGCCGCACTGGGCCGCGCAAGCTCATCCGCCGCTCGAGCTTCCTGCTACTCCGGCCACCCCGAGCCAGGGAGCTTGGGCCTGGCTTGGGCAACAGATGCAAGAACCCGCATCGCCGTCGTCCGCGAGGCCCCTATCGTCAAACATCTACGCCGGTCTCAACTCCTTCGTTGAGCTGGATCCACCCACACCCCACGACTTGCGTGACGATGCGCGCTCTGCGCCGGCACCTGAATTCGCAGCCGCCTCGTCGTTCGCGGGACCGCCGGGGGCGCCTCCGGAGCTGCGGGATATTGGAGCGATCGTTGGCGCAAACTGGCGCCACGGCTCCCAGGCGGCTTCAGACGAGTTGATCGATGTATTGGGCAACATCAATCTGCTGCCAAACCAGTTCGGGCCAAGTCAGTTTGCGATCAATGGGGAGCGCTATTCGGCGACGCTTGGACCAGGAGGCCGCAGGGATATTCGCCTGATCCATCATCCGCGCGCCGGTGGGATGAACGAAGCCGGGCCATCCCGGCCGCTGCATCGCCCACCGCCAATCGTAAGCGCAAGGCAAACCGCGGAAGGTGCAGTCGATCTTGGCCATCTTATCCGGGGCGGCTGGGAGCATAGGGAGCGGTTCCTGCCGCCTTACCTCGTGCGCGTTTTGGAGGGCGAGCGCATCATGCCCCAGCCCGGGCGGCCGACCTATTTCGAGATCCGCGGAGTGCCTTACAGGGGCGAGTTGGTGGAAAGCGAAGGACGCCAGCGCGTTCGCGTCTATCCCGAACCTCGGTGAAGAAGCAAGTTGGTTGCAATTCCAAATGCTCGGCGGGCAGCTCGCGCGAGGCGTTCTATCACGCGGTGCTTGACCGGCCATGCACCCAATCGATGCAGATCGCAGAGGTGGGGCGTGAATACACCCCTGATTTCGACGGCGATGCTGGCTCAGTCAGTTTATCGGGCGGGGACGTCCCCATGACACGTACCCGCACTTGAACAGAACGGCACTCACATCAACTGGTGCCGTCACGTTTACTGATACCGCACAGAGGCACGAGCGCGCCTGTTTCCAGAATTCCGCCAACTATCGTTGCGAACGGGCTGACCGGATCATTTAAGAGGCTAAGTCCGGACCCAGCTCGCCAAAGCCACGAATCCCAAGAGAAACCAAATCACAAGAGCAACCGGCCACAACGAAGAGGGAGCCTTTTCGGGTTGCGGTTCTGAGTCTTGATGGTCGGTCCAGGCTTTCCATGATCGCCAAGTCTGAGGCGACATCGGTTCGTCAAAGTCACGAAGGCTAGTTTCGTCCACGGCTATCTCCCACCACAACCTCTGCTAGATCAACCAATGTAGAAGAGCCTGCCAATGAGAGAACTCGCGTGGGGCGGATCGGCCCTCGCCAAGAAGTGGGGCGCCACCAGACGGTTGGCCTCAATGATGGACTCGGGCAGGGCAATAACATCGCAGTATTCCCGACGAACGTGAAAGGCGCCGCGGCCGTGTTCGGTTGTGGGTTTTCTCAGCCGCATACTGAGCAATCGCCCTGTCGATAAGATCCCGGTCTTCTGTAGATAGATGGGGATAGGAGTCCCCACCGCCGACGGGAGCGGGATCGGCCTGCCTTGGCTTGGCCAAGTGCTGCTCAAAACCATCTTGCCCGGCCTAGCTCGTCTGCGGCTCTTCCGAGATGGCGTGCTGCACCTGCGACCAAGCTGGTGCATGAAATGGGTCAAAATCTTGCGGGTCCACGCTCACCTCATCTCCAGGATCACCTGAACAGGTCTCCGTAGTCAGGCAAGCTTTCGAGAACCTGACCTGACATGGTTCCGAACAAAGAATTATTCGCGCTGGCCAACCTCGGAAATGACGGCGCTCGGGACCAGCCTCTCCTCAACAATCCGCCCGGTCCTGCTGCTGGCGGCCCTATCGGAACAGCAGATTCTAAGCTCCGATCCGGTACTTTCGACGCCAGATCGCCGACCAATCTCGCAGCTCGAAGTCTTGTGCATGAATGCGATCCTGGAAATTGCCGGCGTCATGACCTCGCTTCGCATGGCCGCCCAGCAGAAGGGGATATGCGCAAGCTCGCTGATCTGTTTGAAGTTGCCGTCGGAAACGTTGTCGAAACCGTCTCCTCTGCGTCCACTGAGCTCGAGGCCCCCGCCGGGTCGCTGAGGAAAACCGCCGATTCGGCCCAGCATCAATCCAGCGGACCCGCATCAGCATCCGAGCAGGCCTCAGCGAGCGTGCAGTCGCTCGCTTCTTGCGGCGCTGATGCTGCGAACCAAGACACCTGAAGTTAGCGGCGAGACTCGGCGCTCGCATGTAAACCATGAAAGCGCTGTCCTTACCGACAAGTCGCTTGGGTGGCCAGCCTTCGCCCTTGGATTAGCAAAGCTGAAAATCTCGCCCCGGCGCTTGGAGTGATGCGTAATCCTCAGAGTGCCGCCACGTTCTATCGCGGAGAAGGGTCTCCGGGGCGCCTACCAGGATTGGTGGCCGCCCTGATCAACTACCTTCGTCTAAGCTGCCTGCAGATCTAGGAGAGACTCGATGACCAAACGCGCACGCATTCGTTGCACCAACAAGACGGGCAGAACGAACCCTCACGAAAGAATCACACATATCGGCGGACTAAACCCCGACGGAACGCCGTGGAAGCGATCGATCGATCAGGCTATCAAAGATATCGAGAGCGACGAATGGGAGTTTTATGTCGAAGAAAACGGCCGCAGGGTTGATGTGGTGTGGGCCACGCACAACGGGCACAAGTACATCAAGACGACGGCAGACGACATTCAACCCGACAATGTTCTCTCGCTCCTCGTCGAGTGTCCCTGATGATCACCGGCCCGCACGTTGAGCCCGCCACTCTGCCAGCGCTGTGTCAGGGTCGTTCGACGCGGTCTTCCCGGTAAGTAGACTAGAAGCCCGGTCCAGATACCAGTCAATCGCATTGCGACCCAAGTTCTGAGTGCCGGGCATCGCGGCCTGGCACCGCGTCCTTCTTGACCCATGTGTCGAAGGGCCCTCGGAGCAACCGCAATAGGCGGTTGCGTCGGCCTTTGTGAGGCCCCGAAGGCGATCTGGTCAGCGCGCAATATCCGCTCCGAGCGCCTCAGCTCGGCGGGCGAACGCTTGTGTCGTGTATGGTCACCGTCCACTCGGACCAAAGTGGAAGTTAGCGGCAACGTGACTCGGCGCTTTGTCGGCCCTGAAAAGTGCTGTCCCTGCCACGCGCCGCTAACTTCGGTGGCCTGCCTTGCCAAAACAAAGCTACCACCTCGCCTTCCCGGGAGCGTCGTCAAGCTCACGGGCTGCGGATTGTAGCGCCAAGAGCGCTCGTAGGGCGCCTACCAGAATTGAAGGCTGGCCTTCACTTCGTGAAGGCGCACGATAAGGTGAGGTTTGGCCACACAAGAGGGGCTTAAGCACATCAGGATGAGGCCCGCCTCTGAGGCCGCAGCTCGCAAGCTTGGACAACTACGGGCGCTCACCTCAGCCGCGTAAAAAGACCCCGAGCATCTCCGGCCCTGATGCAGACAAGCCAGGGCTACGGCCCGTGGTGATGCGAGCTCGGTGTGAGCACGCTACTGACTATTCTGAGGCGGTGTCCGCTCGATTGCATTTTCAGCTCCGCGCATGCCGGACGCAAGTTTATCAACCAGGTGCTGATTCCGATGATCTCGCCCGGGTGTACCGATTTGATCTCGCCCAGGATTCCGAGATGATCTCGCCCACCATTCCGATTTGATGTCGCCCGGGGCGCGAGGCGTTCTGGCTGTCTGGTTTCTGGCATCGGCGAAGCCGCGTGGTCAATCTTGAATCGCGGCTCGACGGGTTGGTTTTTCTGTTGCTCCTGCTGTGGGCATGTGGGCAACGCTCTTGCGTTGTCCAAGCGTAGCGGCATGTCCACAGCGCCACAGGCTCAAGCCTTTCGGTCGGGTTTGCG
>NZ_KB902819.1:0-23968 GCF_000379585.1 Bradyrhizobium sp. WSM2793
CGGCTAAGCGATTGAGCTAGAATCGCATTTTGTCGTTGTGGACTGGTTTGCGAATGCAGGGTTTGGTGCACCGGGCATCGGAGCCTTGCAATTTCATTTTCGGGATTCCGTCGAATCGCCAGCCATGATTCCGTCGTCGCATCGGAGGTGGCGATGCGACCGGAGAAGCACAGGACGACGNGATCGGGCGATCTGTTCCGGGCTAGGCTGGACCAGATCATCAATATGAAGCACGCGCTGCTTCGGCTCGCCGGCAAGGTCGATTGGGACTGGATCGACGGCGAGATCGCGCCGCTGTACAGCGAGAACGGCCGGCCCGGGATCGCGACCCGCTTTGTGATCGGGCTGCTGCTGCTCAAGCACATTTACGGCCTGTCCGATGAGGGAGTGTGCGAGCGCTGGCTCCACGACCCGTAATTCCAGTACTTCACCGGTCCGGCGATGCCGCCAACGTCATCCTCTCTGCCGTCGGCCATAACTTCCGCCGCATCCTCGCCTGGCTGAGGACTCTTTGGCGTCTCTTCCCGACCACCATCATCGCTGCCCTTAGCGACCAATCACCGCTGAAATCGGTTTCTTAACATTGGTGTCCTGACGTGATGACGTAAGCACGACGGAATCTAGCTCTTTAGCTGGATCGGTCTATGATTGACCTGTTGATGCCGGGATCGTTCTCCTTCTGAGCTCGCCCACGCCATAGTGACGTCGTCGTCTCGCCGCTCAGCGGAGCACGGCCTGAGTCGCGCAACCATACAGCAGCTACGAACAACTTCGGATACAGCAAGATCGAGAACTTGTCCGGTTCCGTCCCCACGAAATCGACGCGACCAAACGCAAGCCCAACGGCTCGACGCCGAGGCCTCAATGCTCCGATACTAACACTGCGGCCTCATTCGACGGTCACCGATTTTGCTAGATTACGCGGCTGATCCACGTCCGCGCCCCTTACGAGGGCGGTATGGTAAGCCAGGAGCTGAACCGGAATGGCATAGACCATCGGCGTAAAGCTTGCGACCATCTCCGGCAGCACAATGGTCATGAGTGTGTCCACCGTCGCTTCCAAAGCACCCTTCGCATCGGTGATCAGGATGATCTTGCCGCCCCGAGCGGCAACTTCTTGCATGTTCGAGACGGTCTTCTCGAAGACCTGGTCGTAAGGCGCGATCACCACCACAGGCACGGCCTCATCGATTAGTGCGATCGGTCCGTGCTTGAGCTCGCCGGCGGCATAACCTTCTGAGTGAATATAGGAAATTTCCTTCAGCTTGAGTGCGCCCTCCAACGCCAGGGGGGCCGATGTGCCACGACCGAGATAGAGCACGTCCCTCGAGTCGGCGATATAACGCGCGAGCTTCTCGATCTGCGGCTCGATCAACAGCGCCGCAGCAATCAATCGCGGCACTTCGATAAGCTCACGCACGAGCTTCGACTCATCGATCTCAGACAGCTTACCGCGCTCTTTGCCTGCTGAGACGGCAAGCGCCGCCAATACGATCAGCTGGCAGATGAATGCCTTTGTGGAGGCTACGCCGATTTCTGGCCCTGCCAGCGTCGGCAGAACGGATTCACTCTCGCGCGCAATCGTCGAGGTCGGGACGTTGACCACTGATATCGTGTGCACGCCCTGCCCCTTGGCGTATCGCAACGCAGCCAGTGTGTCAGCGGTTTCGCCCGACTGCGAGATGACGATGGCGAGATCGCCCCGGCGCAGTGGCGCCTCCCGGTAGCGGAACTCGGACGCTACATCGATCTCGACAGGCAAGCGCGCCAGCCGCTCGAACCAATATTTGGCGATGTGCCCGGCATAGCTCGCCGTGCCGCACGCGGTAATTGAGATGCGCTGAATGGATTTAAAGTCGAACGGCAATGTGAGCGGCAGGGCGACACGCTTGGCCGCCATGTCGAGATAATGCGCTAATGTCTTGCCGGCAACGGTCGGCTGCTCGTGGATTTCCTTGGCCATGAAGTGGCGATAATTCTCTTTGTCCACAAGGAGTGACGATACGCCAGACTTTGTTGTTTCCCGCTGGACGACGGAGCCGTCTGCGCTATAAATCACGCACATCGTGCGCGTAAGCACGGCCCAGTCGCCGTCTTCAAGATAGGTAATCTTGTCGGTCAAAGGCGCGAGCGCGATCGCGTCCGATCCTAGATACACTTCGCCGTTACCATGTCCGATCGCAAGGGGCGACCCCTTGCGCGCGCCGATCAAAAGATCGTCGTGCGCCTTGAAAAGGAATGCCAGCGCGAAGGCACCGCGCAGCCGCGGCAGCGAAGCTTGTACCGCATCCTGCGGCGAGTAGCCGTTCTTGAGATAGGATTCGACGAGATGTGCCACCACCTCGGTGTCCGTCTCTGAGTCAAAATGGGCTCCATTCCGCTCCAGCTCGGCTCGCAGCTCGCTGAAATTCTCAATGATCCCGTTATGAACGACCGCTACATTTTCCGTCGCATGCGGATGAGCATTGCTCTCGGTCGGCTTTCCATGAGTTGCCCAGCGGGTGTGACCAATACCGGTACGACCCGACGGCGGGTAATAGCGCAGCCGCTCCTCAAGGTTTCTTAGCTTACCTTCAGCGCGTCGCCGCTCGATGCGGAGACCTTCGAGAGTAGCGAGGCCTGCGGAGTCGTAGCCACGATATTCCAATCGCTTAAGCGACGCGACCAACTGCCCAACGACCGGGCCACGCCCCAAGATGCCGACAATTCCACACATATGGATCAATGCTGCCCAAGTTAAAGAAGCCCGACGTTCCCCTCACAGGAACCCCGTTATGAAATTCGCTTGCCCGATGATAACAGACGTCAAGTTCGGGATTTGTCGCGGCCGGCGCTATCGCCGCCGCGTTCACAAGCGTGAGTTAGATCTCTTCAGCCATCATCGCTTCGCCTGGCTGCATTCCGCTTTTGGCTGCCTATCGTGTACAAACTGCAATGCGGCCGCGAAAGGCGTGACCGCTTCGAAGAGAGCCAGATATGCAGGTGCGCTTGCAGCGTGGCGCGACATCCAATCCCGACACGAACAGAATCGCGCGGTTGCGACGATAGCTGTCGTCGTCGCCACAAGCCGATGCGAGGATACATCGCGCAAATAGTCTGGCTCCATAGATGAGAACATTCGAACCAGATCGGCAGGCCAATTATCCTACGATAAAACATCTTGTCTTGTTTGGCTCATCATCACTGATGAGCCATTTCACGAATGCAGCTCAAATTCCAGGAAAGTGAGCAGCGATACCGGCGAACCGAGCGGCAGTGGATGTGAGAGTAACTGAGTCCTTGCGTCTCACTGATAGACCTTTCGAGAGGTTCACGTTCCGTGTCGGCTGCGCTCCATTCGGGAGATATGGCTTCTACATAGTCTGGCGCCGATATATTGCGCAGCCGCTCTAGCGTGAATTGTCCTGTGTCACTGGAAACATTTTGCCGGCGCGGGTTTAAGAGGCTCATCATACTCGGACCGAGGCACGTTACGTTCGTCGAGACTAAACGATTGGCGTCGAAACTCTATTGTACAAACGTAAACTTTCGATATCGATACGTTCGAGGATCTATACCAACGTTTGCTACTCTTTCTCATTTGTCTTGCGTCGACCGTCCACTGCCTGCCGCGAGTTGGATATTGGCAACGTCTCTGATCACGGGTGATGAATCGACCCAAGACGGAGTGCTCTGTTCGCAAGTTAACGGTACGGGCGCTTTGTAGACTACGATGCGCAGGCTTGACTGCGTGCTGGCTTGCATCCCTTCACTCCGACAAATGCATTGACGACTGCGGTCCCAGCTCGTCGCTCTCCCAAGCCATGACGAGACCACGCGAGTGCGTACATGCGCCTGAGGATAGATAAGGGAACACATACCGTCGGCTTCTATCTCATTGGAAATATCGCCCCGCAGGTTGCGCGGCTTACTTGACTTTCATTTTCTAAGCTCAATCTGTTGGCGTCTTCCAGTCCAACTTAAATCAATGTATATAGTGTGCATTCCTACATGATGTGTATGACTGGAGCTAACGATCGCTTTCCTCTAATTGCGGGTGGAGCGCGCTTGCGCATCTAGATTTCTTGAGAATCGGCTTCGCAATAGCGTTTCACAGGGAGGCTTTCTTTCCGGCGCAACTAAGAGAGACCATGGCGGCTCAGGACTCAAAGCGGCGCGTTGCGCTGATCACCGGCGTCACCGGGCAGGACGGCGCATATCTCGCCGAGTATCTGCTCGGTCTCGGCTACGTCGTGCACGGCATCAAGCGGCGGTCGTCCTCCTTCAATACCGCTCGCGTCGACCATCTCTACCGGGACCCGCATGTCGGCGAGGTGCCGTTCCTGATGCACTATGGCGACATGACGGACTCGACCAACCTGATCCGGCTCATGCAGCAGATCAGGCCGACCGAGATCTACAACCTCGCCGCGCAGAGCCATGTCGGCGTCAGCTTCGAAAGCCCGGAATACACCGCCAACGCGGACGCGATCGGCGTGCTGCGGCTGCTTGAGGCGATCCGCATCCTCGGCATGGAGAAGGAGACGCGCTTCTATCAGGCCTCCACCTCCGAGCTCTACGGCCTGGTGCAGGAAGTTCCGCAGAAGGAGACCACGCCGTTCTATCCGCGCTCGCCCTACGGCGTGGCGAAACTCTACGGCTACTGGATCACCGTGAACTACCGCGAAGCCTACGGCATGTTTGCCTCAAACGGCATCCTGTTCAATCACGAGAGCCCGATCCGCGGCGAGACCTTCGTCACCCGCAAGATCACCCGCGGCATCGCACGCATCGAGGTCGGGATCGAGGACACGCTCTATCTCGGCAATCTCGACGCCAAGCGTGACTGGGGCCATGCCCGCGACTATGTCGAGGGCATGCACAGGATCCTGCAGGTCGACGAGCCCGGCGACTTCGTGCTCGCGACCGGCGAGACTCGGTCGGTCCGCGAGTTCGTCGAGCTGGCGTTTGCCGAGGTCGGGCGCAGCATCGAGTGGCGCGGCAAGGGCGTCGAGGAGGTCGGCCTCGACAAGGCATCCGGCAAGACCCTGGTGCAGATCGATCCGACCTATTTCCGTCCGACCGAGGTTGATCTCCTGATCGGCGATGCCAGCAAGGCGCGCGCGAAACTGGGCTGGGCGCCGAAGACGCCGTTCTCGCAGTTGGTGAAGGAAATGCTCGCCAGCGATCTCGTCGAAGCCAGGCAGGACGCAGCCAATGGCAAGCACTGCGTTTGAACTGAAGGGCAAGACGGTTTTCGTCGCCGGCCACCGCGGCATGGTCGGCGCGGCGCTGATGCGCCGGCTGGCACGCGAACAGGCCAATCTCTTGACGGTGTCGCGCAACGAGGTCGACCTGCGCGACCAGGGCGCGGTGAATGCCTGGTTTGCCGCGAAGCGGCCGCAGGCCGTGTTCCTCGCCGCCGCCAAGGTCGGCGGCATCGTCGCCAACAACACGCTGCGCGCCGAGTTTCTGCACGACAATCTGGCGATATCGAGCAACGTGATCCAAGCGGCCCATGCCAATGGATGCGAGAAGCTGATGTTCTTCGGCTCCTCCTGCATCTATCCGCGCCTGGCGCCGCAGCCGCTGCGAGAGGATTCGATGTTGACCGGCCCGCTGGAGCCGACCAACGAACCCTATGCCATCGCCAAGATCGCCGGCATCAAAATGGCCGAGGCCTATCGCAGCCAGTACGGCGCCGATTTCATCAGCGTGATGCCGACCAATCTCTACGGCCCCGGCGACAACTATCACCCCGAATACAGCCACGTCGTCGCCGCGCTGATCCGCCGCTTTCACGAGGCAAAGATATCGGGCGGCGGCAACGTCGTGGTGTGGGGCACCGGCACGCCGCGCCGCGAATTCCTCTATGTCGACGATCTCGCCGACGCCTGCATCCATCTGATGAAAACCTATTCCTCGCCGGAACTGGTCAATATCGGCACCGGCGAGGACATCAGCATCGCCGAGTTCGCACTCATGGTCGCGGCCGCCGTCGGTTTTCGCGGTGAGATCAGCTTCGACCCGTCGCGCCCGGACGGCACGCCGCGCAAGCTGCTTGACATCGGGCGGCTGTCCGCGCTCGGCTGGCGCGCCACGACGTCGCTCGAGGACGGCATTCAGCTGGCATACCGGGCGTATCGCGCCGATAGCGGACAGCACCAGAGTGATCTGCTTGTTCCCGATAAGGGGCTGATCCTACGTATCAATCGGCGTTGAAGTCCAGCGTAGGTGACTCGCCGCTCAATAACGATCAATTTTGCTTCGCAGTCGACAAATGTTGAATGTCAACAACCGCGCTCAGATGGACGCCAAGGACTCGAGTGACGCGGTGTATCCTAGCTACGACGCAGCCAGCCGACTGCAGCAAAAGGAGAATGGTAATGATCGATGTGCTGCCATCACATTGAGTCGCTCATCGGCTCTAAGCCTCTACGCCGAGCGGTGGACGATCATTAGCCGGAAGCGTGCTGGTGTCCCTTTCCTCTCGACCAACGGCTTAGCGGGGGTCTATCATCATGATCCTCGCCGACAATGTAACGATGGACATGAGCGCGCCTAACATCGCGAACGCCAAGGGCAAACCAAACATGTGTGCGACGAGCCCGATGCCAGCGGGCCCGACGAGTATACCCGCGTAGCCGGCTGTCGTGATGACCGCGATCGCAACGCCTGCTGGCATCACTTTCTGTTTGCCGGCGCGTCGACACAGTACGGGTACAACATTTGAAATACCCAATCCAATAAGCAGGAACCCCGCCATAGCAATCAACGCAACGGGCGCGGCCACTACGGCCAAGAAGCCTGTCACGGTCGGCAGAGTCCCGAGCATCAATGTGGCACGGTCGCCGATACGCGCCACCACGGCATCTCCGCTGAGACGCCCTGCGGTCATGGCGATTGAGAAGAGCATACAACCAATGCCCCCGTGCGCCTCCGCGAGAAGATCTCGTTCAACGAGAAGCAAAGCGCTCCAATCGAGCATTGCACCTTCAACAAGAAAGGTGATAGCCGCGAGCACAGCTATTAGCATTACACTGCGATGGGGCAAGACAAACAATGGCCCCTGCTGCCTCGAACCCGTCCCGAGCAACCCCAGCCAAGCCGACACAATCGCGATCGTCATTAACGCCGAACAGAGGAACGTCGAAAAAAGCGGGCCAAGCTGCAGCGAGAGGAACGAGGTCACGGCGGCAGAGCCGGTGAATTCCCCCAGGCTGTACTGGGCATGGAAGCCGGACATCAATGGACGGCCGGTGGCGCGCTCCAATTCAATCGCATGAATGTTCATGGCTACATCGATCGAGCCGAGTGAAACGCCGAAAGCAAACAGCGTAGCACCGAGGCTGAGAGGTGTCTCGGCGATTGCAAGCCACGGCAGGATGATCGCGAGTCCAAGTCCACCCGCGAGGATAATGGGCTTGCTGCCGTACCACGCATTCGACAGGCTGCTCAAAAGCATAGCGATGACGGATCCCGTGCCGAGACAGAGCAGCAGAAGACCAAGCATGTGGTCATCCACCGCAAGCCGCTCCTTCGCGAGGGGCACCAAAGGCGCCCAGGCCGCGAGGCCGAATCCGGCCACAAAGAATGCGAGCCGCGTCGCAAGCAGGCCGGCAGACCAATTGGCAGATGGTATCACGGGCGCTCCTGAGAGAACGGCCTCGTGAGCGCGGCGCCACTCATCCTGCGATGCGCCGCCTGCAAGCGGCCCGCGCCCCGACGATGATGGCCTCAAGTTGACATTCTTCAGCCTTGCAAATGTGATGCCGCCACAAAAACTGGACTACGTCACAGGGCGAGCGACAAATAGGGGTGATCGTCGAGCCCCTGGACGCGGTGTTTCGGCTGATCTTTGCCGGATGAGCTAGCTATACGGGGGTAGGCAGTTGTTGCTGGTCTGCGACAGTTGGAGGCGCAACGCTCAATGGCTTGTTGCAAAGCCTACAAAGCCAACGGCGCCCGACGCCTCTGGTACTTGGCGCGAACACGGCCGTAAGTTTCCGACAGCTTTGCAGCCAATCGGAAGCTCTCATCACGAGCAGTCGCTGAGACGCGAGATCACGACGAGCACCGCTATCACGCGCAAGCCGCCAACGTGGCCTGACACTTTTGATACTCGATTATTCCCGGTTTCAGGCGGCCAGGTGGTCTCCCGCGCCGCATTTGATGTGTCGTGTCTCGAGTGATCCGTTTGTTCTGGACTAGCGTTCGCCGTCGGCGACCACAGCCACTTTGAATGGCATGGCGACAACATCGGCCTCCAAACGTTCAGGGCAGTCCTGCGATCCCGAATTCCCGGCGCCGGTGCGCCGGGCTGTCTTGGAGCAATCAACCTGATTTCCATGCCATCGTTGTTGCCGCCGAAGAAGGGGGGCGTCGATCAGGTCCAGGACGCGCGCGCATTCGGCGAGGTGCCCGCCGGCATCGTTCAAGCGCTTATATCCGCAGTTCGCCGAGACCGTCGCTCTGACCAAGTCGGCCTGTGCGTGGTAAGGAACAAGTATAGCAGGCAGAGATCGATCAGTATCGCCGCCGCCATCACGCTATAAGCCCAGGCGCTCTGCACTAGATCCAGCTCGATCAGCACTCGTGACAAACCGAAGCCCACGATCCAAGCATCAAAGCTCATGCAGATGCGTCGGAATATCTCCGGATCAAGCCGGCGAATGACGTAGGACCCCAGCGGGATGCCGACCATGACACTGGGTATAAAAACATAGAGCAAGCTACCGCTTTCGGAAATGAACAAGCCGAGCTGATAGTAGACGAAGGCGGTCACGCTCGATTCCGCCACGCGAACCAGGGCTAGGCCGGCGCGGAATTCGTGTTTGACCAGGCCCTGGTTGTTAAACAGCATCGCTAAGGGAGGGCCGGAGATAGTCGTCACCGAATAGAGGATGCCCAGCATCCACCCGAATGGCAGTCCGATCAGCCAGCTTGCTTCGATAGGGCGGCGCCAACCCGCAGCTTGCAGCAGGATCAGGGGCAGAATGATCGTGTAGGTGGCGAATTTGATCCAGCCCGGCTGGAGCGAGGTCAACGCATAGCCGCCGAGCGCAATGCCCGGCAAGAGTCCAAGCAAGATGGGAAACACTCGTCTCCAAACCACCGGCACGCCCTTCAGATTGATGAGGAGGACGTAAACGTTAACGAAGACCTCGATGATGACAATGGCAGGGTTGAGAATGCGATTGGTGTAGAAAACCAGCGCAAGGGGTACAGTGAGCGACGAAAAGCCGTAGCCGATGGCTCCATTCACAAAGGCCGCAAAACACGTCGTTGCGGCCAGAAACCACATAGCAGCATCAAACTCAGGCATTTCCTTAACTTTCCCACTCCGGAGGGCATCGGGTCACGCGTCAGGAACCAGCGTGGCCATTGGACCGCGTATCGCCGATGTATTCTTCGCCGAGCACCTGATGGTCGCCAAGCTCGGCGCCACGGGCGTGAAAATCTCGATACGCAAGGGAGCGTGAAGCGGTCGCAGGCTCCTTCGCTTACACCACACTGAGCGAAACTGATCTTATCATCATTGCTTCGCCATCGAGGCATCAGCAGCGCCGGTGAGGTCGAGCTCGGCAGCGATCGTCGCCCGGCCGGAGCTCGCATCGGCACGGTGATCGGATGCGATCGCGACATAGAGCGCCGGCAGCACGAAGAGCGTGAACAGCGTGCCGACAGACATGCCAGCGACGAGCACGAGCCCGATCGAAAAGCGGCTCGCAGCGCCAGCTCCCGTTGCGGTCAACAAGGGTATCAAGCCCGTGACCATCGCCGCCGTGGTCATCAAGATTGGACGCAGTCGCACGCGCGCCGCCATCTCTATAGCTGAGCGACGGTCAAGTCTCTCCTTGACCTGCAGCTCATTGGCGAACTCAACCATCAGGATGCCGTGCTTGGAAATCAACCCGACCAGTGTCAACAGTCCGATCTGGGTGTAGATGTTCATAGTCGCCCAGCCAAAGAATGGCGGGATCAAGGCGCCGACGATTGCCATCGGCACGCTAATCATGATGATGAGAGGATCGCGCAGACTTTCGAACTGCGCCGCAAGCACCAAGAATATGATGATGAGTGCAAATGCAAACGTAATCGCCAGTTGGTTACCCTCGTGGACATATTGGCGGGCGTCGGCGAGGAAGTCGTGGCTGAAGCCTGCGGGCAGTTTCTTTGCCTCAGCTTCCAGGAAGTCCACAGCCTGACCGATCGTCACGCCTGGCATCGGCACTGCCTGAAAGGTCGCGCAGTTGAGCTGGTTGTAGTGGGTGAGCGCGTTCGGATCAGTCGCAGTCTCGATGGAGACTACGGTGGACAGCGGGAGCATCGAGCCCGCCGCAGTCTTCACATAATAGTTCCCGATTGCTTGCGGCGCCAGGCGTTCCTCGCGTGGCACCTGCGGGATCACCTGGTAGGAGCGGCCCTGCAAATTGAAGCGGTTGACGTAGTTTCCGCCAAGCAAGGTGGCGAGCGCGTTACCGATGGTCTGCATGGTGATGCCAAGCTCGTTCGCCTTGGATCGATCGACCTTGATTCGTACCACCGGCTGATTGAACTCGAGGTCGGAGTCGCTCACCATGAACAGACCGCTCTTCCGCGCGGCTTCCTTCAGCTTCGACATCTGCTCGTAGACGGATTGGAAGCCAAGCGTCGAATTGATCACCATCTGCACTGGTAGGCCATCCGAACCGCCCGGAAGCGGCGGCAAGCTAAAGGCAAACGCGTTGATGCCTTCGATTTTGGACAGCTCGGCCTGGACAAGGGACTTTAGCGCGATCGATGATCGCTTGCGCTCGTCCCATGGCTTGAGCAACATGCCGGCCATGCCACTTTGCTGGCCGTTAACGCCATTGAGCACGAAGCTCAAATCAGTCTCGGAAAATTTGTGGAACGCGTTTTCGAGCTTGGTACCGTAATAGTCGAGGTAGTCGACATTGGCGTATTTCGGCGCCTTGGTTAGAGCGAATACGATACCTTGATCCTCCTCGGGTGCGAGTTCCTTGGAAGTATGCATATAGAGAAAGCCGACGAGGCCCAGCATGGTCAGCGCAAACAGCCCGGTAATCGGACGATAGTCGAGCGAGCGGTCGAGCTTGCGGCCGTACCATCGTGTCATGGCGGCGAACCCGCGGTTCACAAATCTTGCAAACCGCCCGCCCTCAGGGCGCTTCAGGAAGAGTGAGCACATCATCGGCGACAGCGTCAAAGCGATCACGCCCGACACGATTACCGCTCCCGCTAGCGTAAACGCGAGCTCGCGGAACAGCGCACCGGTGAGGCCGCCGAGAAATCCGATTGGGGCATATACCGCAGCCAAGGTAATTGTCATGGAGACAACGGGGCCGACGATCTCGCGCGCGCCCCTCGTAGCAGCCTGTAGGGGCGGCGCACCCTCTTCTAAATGGCGATGAATGTTCTCCACCACCACGATCGAGTCATCGACGACGAGACCGATCGCGAGAACCATCGCAAGGAGGGTCAGGAGATTGAATGAAAACCCCAGCGCCAGCATCATGCTGCAGACACCAACGAGCGACAAGGGAATAGTAACCACAGGAATGATGACCGACCGCAGCGAGGCCAGGAATAGGAAGATTACCACCACCACGACCACGACGGCCTCGATGAGCGTCTTCTCCACTTCATCGATCGATGATTGAATGAATTTGGTGGAGTCGTAGGCCACTTTCATCTTCAGTGACGGCGGCAGGTTACGCTCCATTTCTGGAAACAGCGCCCGAACGTCTCGCACTATGTTCAATGGATTGCCTTGCGGGCTCGCCTGAACGCCGATAAAGACTGCGTGCTCGCCGTTCATTGCGACGCTGGTGTCTGTGGTCTGCGCGGCAAGCTCGACTACCGCAATGTCCTCCATGCGCACAAAACCACCGTCATTGGCTTTGACGATCATGCGCTTGAAGTCATCGACACTTCGCAGATCCGTGTTTGACGTGACATCGGAGATAGTGAAATAGCCCTTGGTCTGGCCGGCCGCGGCCTGGAAGTTGTTAGCGGCGATTGCAGCCGAAACTTCAGCCGGCGACACGCCGTGCCCTGCCATTTTCGCAGTATCGAGCCATAGCCGCATCGCAAAACTCTGGCCGCCCAGGATGTTTGCCGCTGCGACGCCATCGACGGTTGACATAACCGGTTGCACGACGCGCGAGAGGTAGTCGGAGATCGCGCTGGCCGCCAGTTCCTCGCTGGAGAAGGCGACATACATGACAGCGGTGGCCTGACCGGTCGACTTAGTGACGACCGGATCGTTTGATTCCTTCGGGATCAAGTATTTGACTGAGTTGACCCTGGAGAGCACCTCGGTGAGCGCTTCGTTGGGATCGAAATTGAGCTTGATGTAGACTTGGATCGTCGAAGTACCGAGCACCGATGAGGACCTGATGTAGTCGACGCCCTCCGCGGAAGCCACTGCCTGCTCCAGGGGAGTGGTGATGAACCCCTGGATCATGTCGGCGGAGGCGCCAGGATACGAAGTCGTGATATTGACGACCGTACTGGTTAGCTTGGGATATTGCCGGATCGGCAGTACGGTGGCCGCGCGAAAGCCGATCAGCAGGATCAGCAAACTGACGACGATAGACAATACCGGACGTTTGATGAAAAGCTCGGTAAATGCCATCTCGACTCGCATTTCAAGGGGGATGCAAATTCGCCAGCAACTTGCGCTACGGCAATGATCATCAATGCGGCGACTGCGCTAAAAGCCCGTAGGGTGAGGGAAGCGTTATCGGCTACTCTAAGGGCTCACACGTTCCTGAGCATAGCGCGCCCAATCCTCCGCTTCTCCATCTTCGTCGCTCGAATGAATGCTGGCTCCGCTGTTCTGATCGTTGATCGCGATCTCGGATAGTGGGGACCGTAGATAAAGCCCCTGCTTTTTTGCGTGCAATCGGCCAAAGGTCCGACTCAAGATGTTCGTCTTCACACCTGATTGGAAGCATCGACTTCTAGCAAAGTATCAGTTCAGGGTTCGCGCCGCCCGTCGATCGAATGATCCAGGTTCGACATCGAAAGTACAAATGACTTGACCGGTGCTCAACTGTACAAAGGTAAGTCGGTAATATAGCATGGACTGCAAAACACTATACCAAGGTTTGTCAAAACGGTCGCTGGTCGCAGCCGCGCGAAACTTGTGACGATGCCAGACGCAAAGTTCTCGGTCCTACAATATTCCGCAAGCACCCCCTATCGCATCGCTAACTCGCTGAACAACGTCGGCTCGGAGTTCGCCCTTCTACCAGGTCGACACCTCTGTCCGAAAAGTTACCTTGAGCACTTCTTCCAGCAATATGCTGCGTACGGTTTGGCTACGCATTGCGCTACGGAGTTGGCAACGCCAGTATTACGTTGTCGATCAGCCGGGTCGAGCCGACGTAGGCTGCCGCACAAAGCGCCGCCGGGCGTCGCAGTGGACTGTCGGCGGTGTTGAGCGTGTCACCGTCGACAAGTTCAAGATACTGCAGTCGGTCAACTGCCTCTAAATGCCCCTTGGCGATCGCAATCAGCTTTTCTACGTTGCGCTCTCCTGAGCGAAATTCATCGAGCGCGGCGGATAGTCCACGATTGATCGCAAGGGCCCGCTGACGTTCTTCCTTGCTGAGATACCGGTTGCGACTGCTCATCGCGAGCCCATCCTGTTCGCGAACGGTTGGTACAGTGACGATCTCGATCGGGAGATTTAGATCAACCGCCATGCGACGCACGACTGCGCATTGCTGAAAATCCTTCTGGCCAAAAAACACGACATCGGGCTGCACCATGTTGAACAACTTGCATACGACAGTCGCGACACCGCGAAAATGTCCAGGCCTGAAGGCTCCGCACAGAGGTTTCGCGAGGTCGCCCGGTTCAATGAAGGTCTCGAAATGGCTCGGATAGACTTCCTGTGCATCCGGCGCAAAGAGGATCGCAACACCGGCATCGCGGCACAGTCCCTCATCGCGCAAGAAGTCGCGCGGATAGGTGCTGAGATCCTCGTTTGGTCCGAACTGAGTGGGGTTGACGAAGATGCTGACCACGGTAACGTCGCATTCCGCCTGGCTCGCCGCGATCAGCGCCAGGTGGCCATCGTGGAGATAGCCCATTGTCGGCACGAATCCGACCCGTAGATCGGCACTGCGGGACTTTGCGAGAGTGCGGCGAAGCTCAGCGACCCTCGTGATTGTTTGCATGTCGAGCTCTACATCAGGTTGGGTTGGACGGCGCCCAGTTGGTAATTGCCTCGCCGACCCCTTCAGGAAGTCGATAGGACTCTTGCGGTCCCGGGAATGCACCACTGCGGACATCCGCGGCCCAGCGCAAAAGCGCATCATGCAACTGCTGGAAGCCTTCCGCATAGGCGCGAACGAACTTGGGGCGATGACCCTCGGTCAGGCCCAGCACGTCATGAAACACGAGCACCTGCCCTGAACAGTCCGGGCCGGCGCCGATTCCGATCGTCGGTATTGTCAAGGAATCGGTTGCTCGACCAGCAAGCTCGGCCGGAATCCCTTCCAACACCAAAGCGAAACAGCCGGCCTCCTGCAGACGGTGAGCATCATCGAGCAACCGTAGCGCTTCATCCGCTTTCCGGCCCTGCACCTTGAAGCCACCCATGACATTGACGCTCTGGGGCATAAGGCCCAGATGACCCATCACGGGAATCTCGCAATCGACGAGGGCACGTACCATCTCGATACGCTTGCCGCCGCCCTCGAGTTTCACCGCGGCTGCGCCTCGCTGCAGGAATCCGCCGGCATTGCGTATGGTTTCTTCGACGCTGAGGTGGAAGCTAAGAAACGGCATATCGGCGACGAGCAAAGCACGAGGCTTGGTGCGTGCAACGGCTTCCAGATGATGGTTCATCATCGCGACGCTCACGGGGAGCGTGTTTTCAAATCCAAGGCAAACGTTACCGACGCTGTCACCGACGAGAATGATATCGACGGAAGGATCCGCGATACGCGCCGCAACCGCGTCGTAGGCAGTGGTCATGACGAGACGCCGGCTCTCCTCCTTCCACTGCTGTAGCATGGGAATCGTGATGCGCTCGACCGGCTGCTGCGAAACGTGGCTCATTTGGACCCCATCGCGTCGACGACCCCAGTTCGATTCTGTGGTGCGAAGTGGCAAGGCTTTGATGTCAACCGACTCGCCGACTGCTTAGCAGAGAGTACTTTTCTCATTTGAAACACCGTTGAGCCTTTACGCACCTAGTAGTCCTAGGGAGCGCGGAACAAAATTGTCAACCGGGGGAGAAAAAAAGAAATCGATTCCTCGAAAATGGCGCGGCGACGGATGGAAATTCCTATTGGTTGCGCGATCACCACACGAAGACTTTCTCAGCCGGTGTGTTGGGTCATGCGGGCGTGGCCTATGGCTTCGGCAGATTCGCCGACAGGCTGTGGCGATCGGCGACCGATCCGGCCTGCTTCTAGACCAGCTCATCGGCTGCATCGTTAATTGCAGCGTAGATTTCCTCGAGGTCCGCCGACGTGACACAATATGGCGGCATGACATAGATCGTATTGCCAAGCGGGCGCAGCAGCAGATCTCGATCGCTAAAGAACGCCTGCAGCCTCGGCCCGATATTGGCGAGGTAGCCCTCGTCGCACACCTTCAGCTCGAGTGCTGTGATAGTACCAGTCTGACGGACATTCCCGAAGCGTGCGTCCGCGCGAAATGGCTCGATTTTCTGTTTTTGCATTGCAGCGACGGAGGCCACCCGCTCGTAAGTCTCATGATTGCACCAGAGATCCAGGTTCGCCTTGGCAGCGGCACACGCCACCGGATTTGCCGTGTAAGAACTGGAGTGGAAGAAGGTGCGGGTTCGGTCTTTCGAATAGTGTGCGTCGAAAATGTCCCCGCGGCAGAGCGTCACCGCAAGCGGAAGAGAGCCACCCGTGAGGCCCTTGGAATAGCAGGCAATGTCGGGTGTGACACCAGCCTGCTCGCAAGCGAATAATGTTCCAGTGCGCCCCCAGCCTGTCATGACCTCGTCGGCAATGAACAGGACGCCTGAGGTCTCACAGATCCGTTTCATTTCATTTAGGACCCAAGCAGGGTACATAAGCATCCCACCAGCTCCCAGGATCAGGGGTTCGACGATGAAGGCAGCCGGATTTTCGTTGCGACACGCGGCCTCGAGCGCGTCGAGCGTCGGCTGTTCATGACCCAGCGCCGGGAACGGCACTGAGGTAACCTCGAACAGCAGAGGTTCGTAGGCCGCATTGAACACACCACGCGCGCCGACCGACATCGTCCCCACCGTGTCGCCATGATAGGAATGCTGCATCACGACGATGCGTGAGCGCGACTGGCCGATGTTGCGCCAATAGCCGAGCGCGAACTTCAGCGCGACCTCCACACTGGTCGAGCCGCTGTCGGAGAAGAAGACGTAGTCGAGGCCGCGGGGCGCAAGTTTCAAAAGCAGGGAGGCAACCTCTTCGGCGGGTTCATGAGTGTGGCCCGCGAAGATGATCTGGTTGAGCTTTTCCGCCTGCTTCTGAATGGCACTCACGATGTATGGATGGCAATGGCCATGGGTCACAACCCACCAGGACGCGATCGCATCGATGATGCGACGGTCATCCGCGGTGTAAAGATATGCACCCTCGCCGCGCAAAATCTTTGTCATCTCGCCTTGCAGCGCATGTTGGGTAAACGGATGCCAGATCCGCGACTTTGCTTTGCACATTATCAATCGAAATCGCCACCACGGAACGAGACCTTGAAGGCCGCGCGAAGCGCGTTGGCCGTGAGTGGATCAAGGCACGGGAGCCGGCCCAGCTTCCGCACTTGTCCGATCCTGCAAATGGTGCTCTCGGTGTCGACGTTCTCTTCGCCGATGAACGCGATACCGCGAATTTCAATGTTGCGATTGTGCAAGGCCTCGAGCGAAAGCAGCGAATGATTGATGGTACCGAGGGCAGTGCGCGCGCAGAGAATGACTGGCAGCCGCCATCGTGCAAAGACGTCGATATAGAGTTCGTTGCGATTGAGCGGTACCATCAGCCCGCCTGCCCCTTCGATCACGAGCGGGCGATCCCCGGTGTCCGGTACATTGAGTGCGGTGGCGTCGATGTGAAGGCGATCGAGTTCTGCTGCGAGATGTGGTGAGGCTGGCGCTTCAAGACGATACCGCTCTGGCACAATCCGATCGTCGGGAAGTTCAGCCAGTCGTTCAACGACCTGGGAATCGATCTCCCCTCGAAGGCCAGCCTGGACAGGTTTCCAATAATAGGCATCAAGAAAATCGACGAGTCCTGCGGAAAAGATCGTCTTGCCGACCTCAGTGTCGGTGCCGGTGACTACGAATCGCCGAGCCATCTTGCCTCGCTTCCGGTTTCTTCCATCAAGGCATCGAGCAACGCACGCACATCATTCTCTCCGACATTCAGTGTCAGGGAGATTCGCAGCCGAGCTGTGCCCGCCGGCACAGTCGGTGGTCGGATTCCGCGAACGTCGAATCCGCGAGCCTGCAGCATCGATGCCAGTTTCATGGCGCGCGCGTTGTCGCCGACAATGTAAGGGACAATCTGGGAAACGGAGGGACTCCGGCCCCCGCGCAAGCGGATCTCCCGGTGTGTGAAGGCGACCAAGCTGGCCAGGCGTTGTTGCCGTTCCGGTTCCTCCTTCAAGATTGATAGCGCCTCCTGCACGGCAACAGCCAGCAAAGGCGACGGGGCGGTTGCAAAAATGAATGGACGGCAACGGTTGACCATGAAGTCGCGCAGCACTCTGCTCGCGGTGACGAGGGCACCGGCGGCGCCCAGCGCCTTGCCGCACGTATGAACGACCACCAGGTTCTCGCGCCCTTCATAGGGGGCGGTCAGCCCCTTTCCCTGCTCACCGTACACGCCAGTGGCATGAGCTTCATCTACCAAAAGAAACGCATCATGCCTGTCGGCGATTGCGACAAGCTCCTTGAGCGGCGCGAAATCGCCGTCCATGCTGTATAGACTTTCAGCCACGATCCAGACACGGCCCGTCCCGCCTTTCGCGCGCCAGTCGCGTATTGTGTTTTCGACCGACGTCGGGTCGTTGTGAGCGCTTTCGCGAAACTCGGCTCGTCCGGACCGTGCGCCTTCGTGAATGCTCGCGTGCACGAGCGAATCGAGTACCAGCAGATCGCCCCGTTGAGGCAGCGTCGTCAGGATGGCAAAATTCGCCACATATCCGCCGCTGAAAAACAGCGCCGTCTCGGCTCCGAAAAGGTGCGCGGCCTCCGCTTCGAGACGTTCGTGCTCGTCGCAATTTCCGCGCAGGAGTCGTGACCCGCCGGCCCCGATTGGAGTGCCGGCTTCCAGCGCCGCC
This sequence comes from Bradyrhizobium sp. WSM2793, assembly GCF_000379585.1. Taxonomy (NCBI): domain Bacteria; kingdom Pseudomonadati; phylum Pseudomonadota; class Alphaproteobacteria; order Hyphomicrobiales; family Nitrobacteraceae; genus Bradyrhizobium; species Bradyrhizobium sp. WSM2793. The sequence goes on from NZ_KB902819.1 coordinate 18,295, forward strand.
GCCACAGCCTTCTTCATGCGCGGCGCACTCGCCAGCGCGAGATAGTCGTTCGATCCAAAATCAATGCCGGAACGCGGCGCTAGGCGCCGCAGCCGCTCTTGCTCGTTCAGGGCCCGCAAGGCGGCGTGATAAGTGGCCACCTTGTCCGCGCGTGTTGGAGTCATTAATCAATCCCGCGTGTAGAAGGGGTGCTTGCGCAAATCACTCAGGCAGCCGCTAATCACGAAGCCCCGCTTCTTCCTGACATTCTTCAAAACGTCTCTCGAGGTCGGCGGACGCGGTTTGGGCGTCAATCGCTGTGAACGCTATCGTTAGCCGGCGCAGATTGCGTGTTGACCGGCTGCGCTTGGTCGAGGCTGGATTTGATGCCGAGCCGCCCAAGCAACTCCACGTCGCGCTCGCGCTGCGGGTTGCGCGTGGTCAGGAGCGCGTCGCCGATAAAGATCGAGTTAGCGCCGGCGAGAAGGCACAGCGTCTGCAATTCGTCGCTCATGTATTGCCGTCCGGCGGACAGCCGCACCACGCTTTGTGGCATCAGGATGCGTGCGACCGCGACGAGACGCGCGAGGGAGATTGGATCGGGCCGTTCCGCGGTTTCCATGACCGGCACGCCCTTGACCTCGTTCCAGAGATTGATCGGCACGCTCTCCGGATGGCTCGGCAGATTGGCGAGCAGCACCAGCATGCCTAGGCGGTCCACGACGCGCTCCCCCATGCCGATGATGCCGCCGCAGCAGACCTTGATGCCCGCCGCGCGCACCTCTGTGAGCGTGTCGATACGATCCTGCAAGATCCGCGTGGTGATGATTTGGCCATAGAATTCGGGCGAGGTATCGACGTTGTGGTTGTAGAAGTCGAGGCCGGCCTCACGCAAACGCTGCGCCTGAGGAGCGGTCAGCATTCCGAGCGTCACGCAGGTTTCCATTCCGAGACCCTTCACCGCGCTGACCATCTCGCAGACCTGGTCTAGGTCTCGGTCCTTCGGACTGCGCCACGCCGCCGCCATGCAGAACCGCGTCGCGCCGGCCGCTTTCGCGCGCTCGGCCGCCGCGATCACATCCGCCTTGTCCATCAGCCGCGTCGCTTTCAGCCCCGTGTCATAGTGCGCGCTCTGCGAGCAATAACCGCAATCCTCTGGGCAGCCGCCTGTCTTGATGCTGAGAAGGCTCGCGGTCTCCAGATGATTGGGATCAAAGCGGCGGCGGTGAACGGCCTGGGCGCGGAACATCAGGTCGGAGAATGGCGCGTTGTAGAGCGCCTCCGCCTCCCCAAGGGTCCAGTCGTGGCGAAGGGGTTCGATGTAGCCGTCGTCCGATTCTGTTTTCGCGCTTGGGACCATCCGAGCCACGAGGCCTCCTCTACAAACTATAGATAATCATTGTGATTATCTATGATCTTCCATCTTGAGGTATGCTAACTGACGTCTGGCCGCCACGCACGATGTTTTCTGATAGATAATCTATGATGAATTTGAGCGACAACACGACAACTGCGCAACGCATTGCGCATTCGATCGGGCACCGCATTATCAGCGGCGCGCTACAACCAGACGCACCGCTGCGGCAGGACCATATCGCGCGCGAATTCAACTCGAGCCACGTCCCCGTGCGGGAGGCTTTTCGGCAACTGGAGGCACAACATCTCGTTGTTGCCGCACCCCGCCGCGGCGTGCGCGTTGCATCGCTCGACGCGAAGTCGGTGAAGGAGATCGCCGAGATGCGCGCCGCGCTAGAGGTGGTCGCGCTGCGGAATGCCGCGCCGAAACTCACGTCGGCTCATCTGGCGCGGATTGAGCTGGCCCTGATCGAAGCAGACAACGCGGAGACAATTCAGGAATTCGAGATCGCGAATCGCACATTTCACCACGCTCTTGTGGCGCCCTGCGCAATGCCTCGATTGCTCGCCTGCCTCGATGGACTGCAACTCGCAAACTCGCGACTGGTGTTCGCGATGGCGCGCAGTGCCGGATGGCGTCCGCGCTCCAATCAGGATCACCGCTTGATTCTGCAAGCATTACGATCGCGCAATATCGATCAAGCCTGCGATCTGCTTGCGCGTCACATTCAAACCATTGAGCGCCTCGCCCTCCCAGCGTCATTATGAGGGACAAAAATGCAATCGCAGAGCACCATGCGGCGTCCATCGCTGGCACGATATTAAGATAGTCCTGCGATCAGCCTGCATCTCACACGAGTCCTAGCCAGCCATGATTCGCCACATCGCCCTATTCATAGCCAAGAACAAGACCACATCGATCGAATCGCCGACGGACTCTCGCGCGCAACCGCAAGGCCGATCAGCTCGGTAAAGACATCGACTCGTTGTTTACGAAACACGAATTACTCGGACGCTACTCATATCTGGCCAGGATCCGTTCAGCAGCTACGAGGGCAAGACGATTGTACTGTCCGGTATAAGCATCCGGTGGATCTCCGTCAGGTCCTCCACCTTTCGGTCGTGTGACAAGGGTCCGCGCACCGACGAAGGGCATCGATCTCCTCCAGGATCAGCAGCGACGGCGCGCTACGCTTCGCTTGTTCGAACGCGGGGCCTCCGAGTTTGCTAGGTAAAACTGAAGGTTGGTCTCCCGAGGACGGCGACGAGCGTTCCACCGCGTGGGTCTTGCCGTATCCTGGCGGTCCATAGAGCAAGATGCCGTTTGGAAGCTGTAACTGCAGCGCATGGTATCGTTCCGGATCCGCGCTTGGCTCGATTAGGTACTGGCGGAACTGCCAGGTAAGGCGAAAGCTTCGGGTGCCACGGACTCGGCGACGCTGGAGACGCCCAGCGCCTGCAGGAAGAAGCGACCGAAACCCACGGAATCGCGGCTCGGACGGATTCCATGTCCAAGGACTGAATTTGCAACCAAGCGAGCAAGATCTGCGCGGCTAAGCTGCCTGATCTCCTCCGGTCCCGCCCGCTTTACGCAATGTCCAGGCGCATAGTCCCCCGCGGAGGTGGTATCCTCTCGTTGTTGAGATCGTGCGCGATTTCCCGAGGCGTACGGCCGTCCACGTATTCCTGAAAGATGCGCCGGATCACTTGTGCCTCGGTCTCGACAACGACTCCTTCGCCACTTCTTCCAGCGACCGCGGCGTATCCGTATGTCAGGCCACCCCCAGCTAAGCTGTTCGAGGCGGCGGAGCGCACCCAGCGCCGTGCCGGCGTGAATCGTTCCGATCCCACCGGGGTGGCCGGTGCCCCAGGCCTTGAGGGAGTTCCAACGCTTCGCTGCCCCGCACCTCCCCGACGGGAATGCGATCGGGGCGCAAACGCAGCGATGACCGGACCCGATCGGACAGAGACGCGAGGCCGTCCTTGGTGCGCATTGCGACCAGATGCAGAGCCGTGCGGGATCTCCTCACTATCATCTCCGAGCTTACGCCGCCGCAAGCTAACCTGGTCATGACGAGGGCCATCCAAGCCGTCCGAAGACGCCCGGCTTAGCCGGGTTTATGCTTTTCGGTTGCACGAGCAAGCCTCAGGACGATTGCGGCTCCAGGCGCAAGATCGTGGATGTGCCACATTGACGGCGTGTACTATGGCCTTGAGGTTTTTTCCTGCACGTCTCCGTTAGATGGCTCTGCTTTTGTTGAGCCCGCGAAAGAATTTCATGCCACGCTGTCGACCGTTCGCGTTCCGCTGCCGTTCGTTCGCGAATTATCTCCCCGCGTCTCGCGGGCGATGTAGCCAACCAGCGCCGCCAACACTTCTCCCAGTTCGTGCGTGCTGTCCGCCCACGGCTCCGCCAGTGACTTGTAGGCGGCGCCTTACGATGTGATCGCGGCGGGACTCTGATCTCGGTAAGATGCTCAGCACCTTGAAAGGACCCGCGGTAGGCGATCAAGTTCTGACACGATCACGACATCGCCTGGTCGCAGCTTCCGAAGGAGCTGCGCGAGGGCGCGGCGACCGTCCTTTATGCGCTTTCATTTTCGCAAAAGACCCGCTCACGTGCCGCAGAACGGGCTTAGGTATGAACGAGCGCGGCCCCGTCACGAGCCACTGACCTCAGTGGCCAGCCTCACGTTCTTCGCAAAGCTGCCGTAGCCCGCCCGGGATGGGCAATCCTAGATGCCCCGGGACGTCCGGGACTGTGCGCCGGCATCAGGCACAGCTCCGAAGTGTGAACCGTCGCTGCTGCTGACCAACGGCAAGGATAACTCTGTCCGCGGATGATCAGTTCTGAGGTATGGAGTGCCAAATATTTCATCGTGATCATACCCGGCGGGATTTCCGCCCGCCCTCTGATAGAATTCCTGCCGGATGGCTGTTCGCAGCCGTCCTAGAAGAGGCCAGGAAGCCGCGCGGACACATGCGGCGCTTATTACTGACGTAGATCGTCGCCCCCGAGAGGGCGCAGTCGTGTAAGAACTGAGATTATTTGTCCGTTCCGTACTGTATTTGTTGGAGCAGGACCCCTTACAGACCCTTGCTCCCGAAAAACACTTTCCTATTTCAGCTCCGCCCGCGCTAGCACTCGCGGGCAGCGATTGCTAACAAGCGTAAAATCCCCAACTCGTGCAAATACTTAGGAGGACTGCATGAAATTCCGTCCGCTTCACGACCGCGTCGTGGTCAAGCGCATCGACGCCGAAGAGAAGACCGCTGGCGGTATCATCATTCCCGACACTGCCAAGGAAAAGCCGTCTCAGGGGGAAGTCATCGCCATCGGCCCCGGCGGCCGCGATGAGGCTGGCAAGTTGATCCCGATCGACGTGAAGGTCGGCGACCGCGTCCTGTTCGGCAAATGGTCGGGCACCGAGGTCAAGATCGACGGCCAGGAGCTGTTGATCATGAAGGAGAGCGACATCATGGGCGTTCTCACCGATGTGACTTCCAGCAAGAAGGCCGCCTAAATCCACCGCTCGCACCACTCACCCCTGAAGAGCGCCTGCCGGGCGCCCCGCCAAGGGTGGAAAGAAATGAACCTCAGGGAAAATCGTCATGTCAGCCAAAGAAGTCAAATTCGGCGTAGACGCGCGGGACCGCATGCTGCGCGGTGTCGACATCCTCGCCAACGCGGTGAAGGTCACGCTCGGTCCGAAGGGCCGCAACGTGGTGCTCGACAAGTCGTTCGGCGCGCCGCGCATCACCAAGGACGGCGTCACCGTCGCCAAGGAGATCGAGCTCGAGGACAAGTTCGAGAACATGGGCGCCCAGATGGTGCGCGAAGTCGCCTCCAAGTCCGCTGACGCGGCCGGCGACGGCACCACCACCGCCACCGTGCTGGCGGCTGCGATCGTCCGCGAGGGCGCCAAGGCCGTTGCCGCCGGCATGAACCCGATGGACCTGAAGCGCGGTATCGACCTCGCGGTCGAGGCCGTGGTTGCGGATCTCCAGAAGAACTCGAAGAAGGTCACCTCGAACGACGAGATCGCCCAGGTCGGCACCATCTCTGCCAACGGCGACGCCGAGATAGGCAAGTTCCTCGCCGACGCCGTGAAGAAGGTCGGCAACGAAGGCGTGATCACGGTCGAGGAGGCCAAGTCGCTCGAGACCGAGCTCGACGTCGTCGAGGGCATGCAGTTCGACCGCGGCTACATCTCCCCCTACTTCGTCACTAACGCCGACAAGATGCGCGTTGAGATGGACGACGCCTACATCCTCATCAACGAGAAGAAGCTCTCCTCGCTGAACGAGCTGCTGCCGCTGCTCGAGGCCGTGGTGCAGA
>NZ_KB902820.1:0-23436 GCF_000379585.1 Bradyrhizobium sp. WSM2793
TGGTTCGCCTTCGGCATTCCAGCGTTCACTGCCGTAGCCGCTATACTCTGGCTGATGATAGCCAAACCCCAACCTGCGGTTTTTTGAAAGATGGGAGGAATTGCCGAGCTAGACTCAGGAATCGGGTATTCCTATGCCAACTTGCTGCAGCCGCCCGGACAACGCGCAGACGTAGCGAACTGGGGCATCACGACCATTGGGCCGCCCGACAACACGGCTGCCGACGAGGGACTCACCCGGTTTCTTCTCGACATTCGCCAGCTTCTCGATCGCGAGGAATAGAGCGCGACGCGCGGCAGCGGCGCCAGCCTGTTGATCGCAAAGCCTATCGAGGGGGAGGGGAGGCGGTAGGAACCAACGCGGCCGCGAAGGCTTGGCACCTCACCAAGGGGCCGGTCGAGGTACAGGATGAGCGAGGCACTGTGCGACACGCCTCTCGAGCCAGCCACCACGTGAGAAGATGACCTTTGCCTTCGGAAGGCAACGCCTTACCCGACCCAAAGCTCTTAGCTCGAAGCGGACGATCTTTGATGTCATCGCTTTTAAAATGCTCTAGCTCGCTCAAATTGGTCCATGATGGATTGGAGCAGAGTTCAAATTTCTCAATGCGTTAGAAGGCCGCGCGTGCATGACGTGTGCACCGGGAGATCAAGAAAAATCCATCGCAGGCAAGCGTCGGGGGTCCTTCGTTGGAGCTGCGCAACGTCGCAAAACGTTAGCGGATAGAGAGCGCGTGCGCAGCGCAGGCTGGCGCCCACCGCAGGGTCTACTAAGATGCCCAGCTTCGCGAGCAGCGCTCAGCGTCGGTCAATGCCGAGATGTCACGTGAGCTGTAGTGAGAAAGCAAAAACTGACGTCGAGGCTCGAGTCGCTCCCCCCCTAGGCCGCGTACTCATAAATCGACCGCGTGAATCGATTTCCGCTTGTCCCCCAATAGCGGCGCGAAAGCGGACGTTGTCGGGCTTCCGAGAAGGGTCGATTTTGTTGCAAAAGTCAGTTGAGACGAGCCGGTAAGCGTGATTCCGTTGTGTTGACGCGAATCGCGATGAGGTCGATCCATGATGGGCCGTCTGAAGAGTGACCAAGGTCAACTGTTCTACGAGTTTCATCTCAGCGACGCGGTTCCCGAAGATCATCTGGTGCGGAAGATCGACGCTGCTCTCGATCTGTCGTGGCTTCGCAGCGAACTAGCTCCTCATTATTCGTCCATGGGTCGCCCGTCGATCGATCCGGAGCTGATGATCCGGATGCTGATCGTGGGGTATGTCTTCGCGATCCGCTTGGAGCGACTGCTCTGCCGTGAAGTGCAGGTGAACCTCGCCTATCGGTGGTTCTGCAAGCTCGTGTCGAGGACGCTATCCCGGTCATTCGGCCTTCTCGCGGGTTCGCAATGAGTGCTTCCGCGAGGGAGATGTCGTTCGTCGCGTATTCTAACATATTGTCGAGGTGTGCATTGTGGCCGGTCTGGTTGGTGGCGAAGGTTTTGCGGTAGACGCGAGCCTGATCCAGGCAGATGCCAACAAGCAGCGCTCAATCGCGGGTCAGGATTGGCGCAGGGATCGCGATCCGGCGAGGTCAAGCCGCGCGGCTGAAGGAGTATCTGGCGACCTCGACGATACGGCGTGGGGCGCGGCCAGTGACGTTGTCCCGAAGTTCGTTTCTCTCTCCGACCCCGCAGCCCAGTGGACCGGCGCTCACAAGGGACCAGCATTCTTCTCTTACTCCGACAACTATAAGTGAAGTTCGGCGTCATCGTTGATGTCGAAGCGTCCCGTGCCATTCGCCAGGCCGAGGTCGGAGCGGCGAGGACAATGATCGAACGAACAGAGGAGCGCTTTGGTCTCAAGCCGGAGCGGCTTGTCGGGGATACTGCTTGCGGGGCTGCTCCGATGCTGAATTGGCTGGTTGAGGTATCGCGCCACATGTCCCCGTGTTCGACAAGTCGAAGCGAGATGACGGTACCTTTTCGCGCAGCGACTTCGATATGATCCGACCAGCGACGTCTACCACTGCCCGGGCGGAAAGCGGCTCGGGACGAGCGGCAACGTGCACGAGGGCAAACGCTTCTGTATCGTGCGAGCAAGCTCGACTGCGACGCATGCCCGCTTAAACCGCAGTGCTGTCCAAAAGAACCAACGCGCAAGATCCCGCGCGATATACATGAGCACGCCCGGGACGTCGCCCGGTCGTTCGCTGGCGCCGAAGGCTTCGAGACTTCGCGACGTGTCAGCGCAAGAAGATCGAGATGCGGTTTGCGCACTTGTAGCGCATCCTGAGGCTTGGCCGGCTTCGGCTTCGTGACCCACAGGGCACCCAGGTCGAGTTTGTTCTGGCTGCCATCGCTCAGAATCTGAGGCGCCTCGCGTCGTCCGTTGCGCGACCTCCACCCGTTCATGCTCTGTGCATTGCGTAGCGTAGAAGTTGCGTTGAGAGCGTTAGGGTCGGCGGATCAAAGCCGGTCGGCCTTACCGTGGCCGAAAGACATCCGTCGGTCACAGCCGACTTTTGCAACAAAATCGACCAGAAGCGGACATTGGAGTGATAGCGTCTCAGCTTCTTATGGCGCAGTCGGCGCCCGGAAACTGATTCAGGTTACAGCCGCAAATAGGCGCATCGGCTCGGCAAGACCCTTAAGCTCGGCCGGTCCCTGATCGACAAACTTGAGGCCAGCACCCGCGACTAAGTCTCTTACCGTGCTCGAGGCCAGAACTTCGCTCGCTTTCGCATGCTGAGCTACCCGGGCTGCTTGCACAGCAATGCCGCCAAAATCGTCGCCCATCAACTCAATCTCACCGGTATGAACGCCGGCCCGTACTTCGAGATCGAGCGGCCGCACCGCGCTGACGATCCTCTGGGCGCAGCGGACAGCGCGCGCCGGGCCGTCGAACAGGGCCAGAAATCCGTCGCCTGTAGTCTTAACTTCGCGTCCGCGATGCCGCTCCAGTTCCGAACGCACCGCCGCATGATGCGCTTCGAGAGTTGAACGCCACTGCCTATCGCCCACCAACGAAGCTCTCCTTGTCGAGTCGACGATATCGGTGAACAGCACGGTCGAGAGGACGCGATCAACGTCGACGGCAGTAGCGAAAACACCCATGAATTGTCTGATCTCCTCGACAAGCCGATCCTGATCTCCTGACCATGCGAGGTGATCGCTACCCGGTAGTTCGATGTAGCGCGCCCGAGAGATTCTCTCTCCAAGCTCGCGGCCGGCGAGTGCACGTATGCGGACGTCGTCGCGCCGGTGCATGACAAGCGTAGGAACACGGATCGACGGCAGGATTGCCGTTGCGTCGATCTCGCGGTTCATACGCATCAGGTTAATCACATCGGACGGGCTGGCCGCCGAGCGCTCGAACTTGGCGAAGCGCTCCATGGCCCCGGGAATTGCGGCTGCCGAGGGGGAGAAACTTGGCAGACTTTTGCCGGTACCCCCAGTTGGACCGGATATCGCGCTCCAGTCCCGCAAAATCGTCAAACGGAACGGAGGAGCCAACCGTGCGCGCATACGTGCCGAACAGGATGAGACCGGCGACCCTTTCCGGGTAGGTCGCCGCGAACAGGATCGACATCGGCCCGCCCTCCGAGACACCGAACAAGTAGGCTCTCTCAGAACCCGCGGCGTCGAGGACGGCGGGATATCGTCGATCCTTTCATCGAGATGCGGGACACCGACGCCACGATCGCTGAGACCCGTGCCGCGTTTGTCGAATCGGATCAGTCGCGAGAACGAGCCGAGGTCGTTAAGGAAAACGCGCGGCGTTGGGATTCTCCCACGACAGCTCCAGATGCGATACAAAGCCCGGTGTCATGAGCAAATCCGGACCGTCCTGTCCGGATATTTGGTACGCGACGAAGACCTCGCCGCTGGTCACATAGCGCGTCTCGACAACCATGGCTTCCCGCCAGTCTGGGTCACCGGGTAGCCTACGGCTAAACGGCCACGCAGCGGAATCGAGCGGCGAGAGGCTCATGACCGTGTGGCCATGGCCCCAGGCTGCTCATGTTCGCTGAGGGTCCGCGGCGCACCTCTGCCGAAGCCTTCGGAGGCCTGCTTTGGGTCAAAATCGGTCCTGTCATCGCTCGAATTGGACGCAAGTACGTCTCCAATGATCTCGAAGCGGACGCGGGATTGGAAGGGCTCCGGGCTGAAAATGACCAGCCTCCCTAGCTGAGGAGGTCAACATGACCGATAGCCCAAGCACTATCCTCGAGACACGCTCCTTGGAACAAGGGGAAGATATCGGCGCAAAGCCGCCGCTCCGTCCGAAGCACGTCTGGTCAATCCGAATCAAGCTGCAGGTCGAAGGCCGAATGCGCGATTTGGCGCTATGCAACGTCGCCATCGACAGCAAGCTGCGCGGCTGCGACGTCGTAGCCTTGAAAGTCGATGGCCTTGCGCCGGGCGGATATGCGGCCGACCGCGCGACCGTCCGACAAAAGAAGACCGGTCGGCCAGTCAAATTTGAACTGACGGAATCAGCCCGGCAGGCAATCGATGATTACCTGCGCCAAGAACTCAGGAGAATACCTGTTCACTGGCCCGTCGGTGGACTGGACATATGACGACCCGCCAGTATGCCCGACTACTATCTCACTGGATCGCTGACATCGGACTGGACCCGCACCTGTTCGGGACGCATTCCCTTCGCCGGACGAAGGCGAGCTTGATTCATCGCCGAACCGGCAACCTACGAGCCGTACAGCTCCTTCTGGGGCACACGAAGATTTAGAGTACCGTTCGATATCTCGGCATCGAGGTCGACGACGCTCTCGCGATAGCAGTGACTTCGGGGGCAGAGCAGACGTGCTCTGCGGGAGCGCAATTGGTCTCTCGGTCACCGATAGACGCCACGAACCGGGCGGTGATGGAACACACTGTTCCTCAGCCGTTTGGCAGTCAATCCCCCTAGAGTGCCAGAAGAACGATCAGGCCCTTGATCCTTCTCGGTGCAGCCGGCGTTTTGGGATTCAAGATATTCAGCGCGTGAACGATACTCTTCGGCGATCTCCAGCAAGGCGGCCTTAGCACGCTCGTCAGCTGACAGAGATGCTTGCTCGCGGGCGGCCTGTTCGAGGCGTCGGAGTTCTCGCTTTATGGAGGGAGATTACCCGGACGTGCCGCGGTCCGCATTAAAATGTGCTAAAGTGTACACACATCCCCCACTCACTCACGGCAGTGGAGGTGGGCTCGGCTTAGTCTCTCGGATCACCCAGTACAGGTGCTCAAACCACCAGCGGCATTCCGCAATGCAAGCCCGGTTTTGATCAGACAGGCGACGGCTCTCCGCGATCGCGTCGTCCGCACGTTTGAGCAGTTCGGCATCAGCTTCGTTCATGTTGGCGGGAGACTACAGCCCCATCTGGTGGACCGTCATTAACAAAGTCCATTCCATCAGGGACACCGCATCCACCGTGGAATTTCCGCTATGGTCAAAAGCTGCGGTGAGCACCCTCATCGTGTGAGGTCCGGTCTCCCTCGGAGAGCCGACGCGGTCGACAGCTCGCCCGTTGTTCGGCTCATGTCGGCCTACTCGACCACTTCGTTGGCGCGAAGAAAAAGAGAGGAGGGAATTTGGATGCCCAAAGACTTCGCTGTGGTTGAATTGATGACTAATTCAAAGGCCGTAGGCTGCTCTATAGGCAGCTCGCTCGGCCGTGCACCATTTAAGATGAGTGCCGCGTAGGCGCCGGCTTTTTGTAGCGCTCCGGCTAGGCTCGGGCCGTAGCTCATCAGGCCGCCGACCGCACAAAACTCGCGAAATTCGTAAGTCGCCGGGAGCGAATGACGCTTGGCCAATGCGACGATTTGCATGCGCTGGCCGAAAAAGCCCGCATCATTGCCGACAAGCACTGCACCGACCTGAGCCCTGACAAGCTGCGCAAATGCGGATTCGAGGTCATCCGGACTGCGCGCTTTGGCGACCTCCAAGGACCGCCCCGTGGAACGCGCAATCTGTTCGATTTCCACCAGCAACTCCTTATTGTCAGGGTTTATCAAGAGACCTACGGTCGCGTTCGGTGGGAGGAGTTCCCGGATTAATTCAAGCCGCTTGAGTGTGAGCGTTGCCGTCTGCATGGATACGCCGGTGGCATTCCCTCCGGGGCGAGCGAAGCTTTTCGCGAGCCCGATCTTCACGGGGTCGGACGCAATGATGAAGACTATGGGAATGGTTGAGGTGGCGCGCCTTACAGCGAGAGCAACCACATTGCCTGGTGCCACGATCAAGCTTGGGTTCAGGCTTACGAGTTCTTTTGCAAGCTCAGCAAGCTTGTCGTGATTTCCTTCGGCCCATCGGGCCGCTTTCGTAACGTTTCTGCCGAACACATATCCTCGGTCCGCAAGACTTCTGTCGAACGCCTCAATATCAGAGCCTGGCGAATTCATTGACAGCATACCGATGACAGGCATCGCCGCCTGTTGTGCCCGCGCACTGAGTGGCCACGTTGCCGCTGCACTAAGAAACGCGATGAAGTGGCGCCGCCGCATGAAACCCTCCGTAGGAAACGCTTCATCGTCGTAGGAAGCCTGACAAACTCTAAAACCGTGCGGCGAGGATCAGAGGAGCCGCCGCGACCCAATGCCCGCTTAGGGGCAAGGCTGCCTTTGCGAATAGGTTGGCGCGACGTCCGCTATAAGATAGCCGCCTAGCTATTGCAGCACTATAGTCGCGGCTGGTGAGCGCCAGACTTGTTCAAGGAGCATTGGTTTGGAGGGCTGGCCTTTGTTGCCGTAATGGAAACCGAGAGCCTTCGCTGGCTGCCTCGAGCTCACGTTTCTAAAGTTGTGGACCTCGCCCGGCATCTCCGCGTATGCTTCGCCTACCTTGAAGGTCTGCGGCGGCTTTCCATCAACTTCGTAGACAACCGCACCTTCAAGTACATACACGAATCTCGGCGTTGGGTGCGAATGTCGGCCGGTAGCGGAGTTCGGCGGAATGTCAGTAACCCAGACGTTTATGCGCTTGCCCTCCATTTCTGGAAGGGCAGTCTTGAGAAGGTCGGTCCGCTTAATCGTTGCTGGCTGTTGTCCGAATGTAATCTGATCGCCGATTACAAACAAAGCTGTCCCAAGGATCGTCCCAGACAAAATGGCTCGCCACATAGCGGGACTCCCATTGCATAGGCGGGCGGAGCGGCTCGCGACCGTAAAAGTCTAGGATGCGAACACAGCTTCGCCAAGTCTCCTTCGGGTCGCGAGCGTCGATTTGGCCGCGTCCTCACCACGTCCGGTCTGCGTCGGCTGCTGACGTGGCGGGCACGGTGGCGATCTTCGCCCTCGAACCAGAAGCAGACGCGCAGTTCCGCTCTCGAACCACCACTTGGCCCTGCTCCGGGCAGTTTGATGCACAACCTTGCGCGTGAGGAGTGAAGGTATTGAGAAGCCCTGTCTGGCATCTTCAGAGACGAGCTCGGAGATAGCTTGGTGCTAGGTGCAGAGTTCTTCTAACAGTGCCTTGCTGTCCTTCAAGTCGCGAACATCGAAGCCCTCGTCGAACCAATCGTAGACCGGGGCGAGAAGGTCGCGTGCTTCATCACCCTTGCCCTGGCGGCGCCAGAGCCGGGCGAGAGTGACGGCAGAGCGGACCTCCCAGAGTTTCGCCTCCTGTTGGCGAGCAATAGCAATGGAGCGTCGAAACTCGGTCTCAGCCTCGGCCTCGGCGTCCGGCCGAGCCGTCAGCATCAAGTCGCCTCGTCGCCGATGCAGCTCGGCCTCGAACCATCGCACCCCCAATTTCTGCGTTAGTACTAAGGCGTCGGAGAGTTGACCGAGGCCGGTTTCAAATCGTGCTCTCTTTGCCTCGGCTGCCGCGAGCTGCGCAAGGTAGAACGGAAGAGTCCATGCTGCGCCGGACGCCTGGAATCCCTCGATACCGTGTCGCAGTAAGTCCACCCCGGCCTCGGCGTCGCCGGCTTCGGCCAGCGTCCAACCGCGATAGGCGGTCCCCATCGCGAGAAAGAAAGCAAAGCGCTGCTCCGAGGTTAGCGCAACTAGCTCCTCTGCCAGTTGCGCGACCATACCCGCGTCATCGAGGACGAAATGCAACCGGCAAGCGACGCTCAGCGCGAAGGCAAGGCTGATCGGATGGGACGACCCGCGCGCCTCCGAGATTGCCTCACTGCTCTGAACAAGCGCCTGATCGGGAAATCCAAGAAGGCTATAGGTTAGCGAGAGGAACGAAAGCATCGCCACGCGGGCGTTTTCTGCGAACAGTGCCGTCAAAGAGCGCTGCTGCGACGGATCGTAAAGGGCAAGCCCCCGCTCGAGATGGACGCGCGCCAAGGCCAATTGCCCGCGATGAAGGCAGCTGTCGCCGACAGCCCGATGACCGGCGACAAGAATGGCCGCATCGTTCTGTCGTCCGGCCAAATCTAGCAGTTCCTCAGCGATGCGATGCGATCGGTCCGTTTCGCCCCGCACATGATAGTGCACGAACTGCCCCCAAAGCGTCTTGAGCAGGTTCGGCCTGTCGTTCAGTAACTCGCAAAGGCGGCGAGCCCGGGCATAAGCCTTGCCGGTCTCTTCGGCCGCATGTCCCTTCGCAGCGATCAGTGCGCCGCCGAGTGCGAGCTGGAGGTCGGCTTCGATGCCTTGGCGTCCGGCGGTATCGGGCAGATGGGATAGCAGATCGAGCGCTTTTCGCATCTGCGCGATTGCTTCTGTCATTGCCGATCGAGCTTTTGAGCGCTCACCGGCTTCCTGCCAATACGACACTGCCTTTTCGATCAGACCTGCATGCGTGCAATGATGGGCTAGGATCTCCGGTCGCTCTTGAATGCCCTTATAGAGCCTCTCCTCAAGCGCGTCCACAATTCGTGCGTGCAGCTCGCGGCGTTGGCTGCGCAACAGCGTGCCGTACGCCGCATCTTGGATCAGTGCGTGTTTGAACAAGAAATTGGCGTCGGGCGGTTCGCCACGCCCAAACATGAGCTCGGCATTGATTAGCCGATCAAGTGCAGCCTGCAGCTCATTGTCGCATCGCTGTACAACGGCGGCAAGCAGGTCGTAGGAGAACTCGCGGCCGATGGCCGCGCCGATCTGCGCCACTTCCTTGGCTATCGGACCGACCCGGTCGAGCCGCGCCATCAATGAAGCATGGAGCGTGGCCGGCACAGCAAGTCCGGGTAGCGGCGCGAAGGAGATGGCTCGCGGGATCCCCTCGTTGCTTGTCTCGAGCACCGCTTTGGTCAATTCCTCAACGAACAACGGCACGCCATCCGTTCGTTCAGCAATCTCATTAACAATTTCGGTCGGCAACGTCCGGCTACCGGCCACGCTTCGGATCAGCGTGGCACCTGCTTTCTGGTCCAGCCGGTTCATCACAAGCAAACTGACGTGCGGCTTTCCGCTCCATACCAGCTGGAGCTCGGGGCGGTAGGTGATCAGGACCAAAACTGGTAAGCTTGCTACGCGATCGACCGTCCGGTCCAGCAGCTCGCGCGAGCTCGGATCGATCCACTGCATGTCCTCGAACACGACCGTGACTGGGTGTTTTTCTGCAAGAACTTCAAGCTGGCGGACCAGAGCGGCGAAGCTTCTCTCCTTCTTTTGTTGCGGCGTAGCAGCAACCGGCAGATACAGGTCACCGCTGGGAATCGACAGCAACTCGGCCAGGATCGCCACGTCCTCGTCGGACGGCAATGCCGGGGACAGTAGCAGCCGGAGCTTTTTGAGCTTCACAGTTGGCGCGTCCTCACGATCGAAACCAGCAGCTCGCTGGAGTTGTGCGGTGAAGGGATAGAGCGCACTTTCCTGATGGTGAGGCGAGCAGAAATATCGCAAGAAGGTGTGCGGCTCGCGCTCGATACGCTCCTGGAGAGCCGCAACGAGGCGCGACTTGCCAATGCCAGCCTCGCCGACGAGCAGCACTACTTGGCCGCTATCCGCCTTCGCAAGATCCCAGCTCCGCTCCAGTCGCGCGAGTTCTTCCTCACGCCCTACCAGCGGAGCGAGCATCGAAGGGTGCAACGCCTCGAAGCGGCTTTCTGCCGTTCCCTCATGAAGCACCCGCCAGGCTTGCACCGGGGCGGCAAAGCCTTTCAGAGTCACCGCGCCGAGGTTTTCATAGTCAAAAAGCCCGCCGATGAGCCGTCGCGTGTCCTCAGCGATGACCACGCCATCTGGTTCAGCGAGCGCCTGCAGCCTAGCAGCAAGGTTCGGCGTCTCGCCAAGGACCGCCTGTGTTTCTGCAGCCTCGCTGCCGATAAGATCACCTACGATGACGAGACCAGTCGCGAGTCCAAGACGAACCCGCAGCTCGAACTCGGGCGGCCCTCCAGGCGCATGCCTGGTCGCGGCGATCTCAAGCGCAGCGCGCACGCTGCGTTCGGCATCGTCCTCATGCGCTGAGGGATGGCCGAAGAGGATGAGCATGCCATCTCCGATGTAGCGGCTGATGGTTCCGCCGTATTTGCGGACGACCGCCGCTACGCTATCGCGGTACTTGGCGATTATGTCCCGTAGATCTTCTGGGTCGAGCTTCGTCGCAAGCGCTGTCGAGCCGACAAGGTCGCAGAACATAACTGTGAGCTGGCGGCGCTCGGCGGAAGAACTTGGTACGGGTGATAAGCTCGAACGCTCGGTGACCCGTGACGTTATCGAGGTCGATGCGCCGGCAGCCGCCGTGACTTGCGGCAGTACTGTTGGCGTGAGCGCCGCACCGCAGTCACCACAGAAGTTCTTTCCTTTCGGATTGTCGGCTCCGCACGCGGGGCAGCGAAAGGATAGCGCCGCGCCGCAATCGCCGCAGACCTTCTTTCCCTCTAGGTTGAATCTGCCGCACTTCGGGCAATCCATGCCGCACCCAATCGAGCTTCGACCAATATGAGGTCGCGTCGGTCCGTGGGCGCCCCTTCAGAGCGCTCTCGACGATACTCTTCAGCTGCCTACCAAGCACCAAGAATGATCAAGTCACAACGGTCAGAAAGGAGATAGAGGCGATCGTCACAAGGACAATGAGCCAGCCGGGTGTCATCGTTGCCTCCCGAGCGTTCGTCTCGAAAGCTTAAGCTCGCAGGCACCACAAAATTATGAACTAGCTAACACTCTGCAGTTGAAGCCCATTTTCAATCTTAGAAAGCGACCACAGCCTGACACGACCGAAACGCGAGAATGGTGCCGCAGCAAATGCCTGCATTTGCGGGCAGTCGACTGACCACCGCCTCCAGAGTCGATGAAAGGATCTCTCGCACGCCAGCACCGCGAGCTTTTGCAGATATGAATTTGGAAAAGAGCAACTCTTGGGCGCGAAGCTCACCGATCGGCCGACTAGGCATTTGCCATAGGACCAAGAAGCGACCCAAGAGTAGAAGTGTGGTGCTCAGGGAAAATGTCTTGGCTCCAATTAGGAACGTCATGATGAAGTGCCGGCTTAGCGAATGAACCCCTCCTTCATAGGTGGACAACCATGGCTTACCCAACCGAAGTGCCTCGCCAGAATCATCGATCTCCTCCGCAGAGGAGTGAAGTCGCTCCTGCCGACGACATACGCACGATCATGCTGAATCAGGTGGCTTGGGGCGCTGTTTTCGCAGGGGCCGTAATCGGGCTAGTCATGCAGATTATCCTCAATATGGTCGGGCTGGGCGTAGGTCTATCGACGATGGATATCGCTCAAGGCGACGCGCCTAGCGCGGGCTCAATGTCGGTCGGTGCTGGGATTTGGTTTGTCGTCTCGGGAATAGTCGCCGCTGCGCTCGGCGGGTACGTAGCTGGCCGGCTTCCGGCAAAGCATCGCAATCGACGACGGCTTATCACGGTCTAATTTCTTGGGCGGTCTCGACGCTCACTGTGGTCTATCTTCTCTCGTCGGCTGCGTCTGGCATGATCGGTGGCGCCGTCAGCACGGCGTCCTCGGCTCTTGGTGGAGCAGGTAAGGCATCTAGGCGGAACAGTGCAGACTGTAGCTCAGACCGCAGCGCCCTCTCTGAATAACGTTGCCGACCCGATGGCAGCCATCGAAAGCAAAGTGCGAAGCGCGTCCGGCGGCCGGGATCCTGCAGCACTTCGTGACGCCGCGATGACAGCTGTTCGAGCGGCACTAACTGGCGACCCTGCGCAACAGGCTGCTGCGAACGATAAGGCGGCGGACGCCTTAGCCAAGCCGCAGAACATCTCTCAAGACGAGGCGAAAGGTCAGATCGCTCAGTATCAGCAGCAGTACAAGGAGACGGTAGCGACGACCAAAGAGCAGGCAAAGCAGGCGGCCGACACCGCGGCGAAGCGTGTATCGCAGGGCGCCTTATTCGGTGCCCTTGCCCTCCTTCTGGGCGCGCTGGCTGCATTTTTGGGTGGTCGAGCGAGCGCTGTGACTCCGGCTGTTTCGGTCAGAACAACCTAAAGCGAGATGACCACGTTGGCATTACAGAAGGTCCGGGGCTGGCTTACGGATCTCGGCGTTCTCGCCTCGCGTCCCGCCGCATTCGCTATCGTTGCCGTGTACAGACTACTTTGGACTTTCGTTGGCCGTGGGCTCGGGTGGCACGATCTGGCGACGCTTTCGACGTGGGGGATGACCTTGGTGATTCAGCGAGCTGAGCACCGCGACACGCAAGCTCTTCATGCAAAGTTAGACGAACTGTTGAGAACAACGGGGCCGCGAAGAACTCACTCATGATCCTCGACAACAAGGACGCCGAGGAAGTCGAGCAAGAACGGGCGGCTCAGTTCCGTTCCTGACGGGAGAAGCCCAACATATGCGCCAGCTTGCGAGCCGCCACTGGTCCCATTGACTGGGTTGCCCCGCCGGTTGCCACTTAGCTTGGCAGTTTGAGTGCGCTGGAAATCTCAGCCACGGTCGCCTTCTCGGCGTCGCTGACAGCTACACCTCCAATACCCAAAAATCCGCCCTCGCTGGACGCCTCGGCAACGCTTTGGCTGATCTGACGCAACCAGTTCTTGAAAGCCACGGCGTCGCCGGGGGACTTCGCAGCGAGAATGCCGTCAACTTTCCGTAAAATTTGGATACAGGCGTTCTTCACTTCGGCAGGTTTTTACCGCTCAGTTTTTCCTTCAGGCCATCTCGGGACGCGGTCCGGCCCTCACTTGTTGCAAAGTCATCGACAACGGCCTTGATGAGCGTGTTCGAACCAGTGTCCATTTTGGCTTTCGCGAGTAGCGTGCCGCTCGCAAAACTTTCTTGGAGTAGACCCCAGAGGCCACTTGGCTCGGCGGCGCTGACGGCGAGTCCCGGAGCCATCACGCTTTCCAAAAGGGTTTTCCATTCGTCGGATGTGAAGGTTGATTTGTCAGCCATGCCCATCTCCTTGCTCTTTGGATCAATCTTCCAGAAGCTGAAAACGCGCCGCAACCGCCATAGTTGCTTGTTGGGTATCGGCGCAACGAGCGATTCGCGCCCGCCTTTACGCCTGGCAATAGAGGTCTCGCCGATCTCAGTTCCTAAGCACATCGGCCGCGCTGGGAACACTTGGCGTAGGCGAAAGGAACGATCCTCTGGGGTGCTAAGTTTTTGCCCCGCCCGACGGGAAGATAGTACCCGGAAGCGGGAATTTCGCCGCGCACTACGATGTTGGATTGCCGCGGGGTCAGCGTTCAAGCAACAGGCCACCCATGCGTTCTCGAACTAAGGCGTTGCCCAAGAATTCGCCTTGCAATTGTGCCCGTCGAGGGTCGTAATGCTAAGATTGTTTGAGAATTTTATTCAGTCCTGTTGTGTTGAGGTCGTGATGAGTATTTCCGGTCGGATCTTCGATGCCGCTGTTGCTCTGCACCAACGTAGCGTATTTCTCGAACGTCAAATTTCTGAATTGGTTGACCTGCGAAACCGATTAGCGCACGCCCAGTTGCGCCGTTCCCGGTCAAGGTCGGGGCGTTTGGTTTCCAGTAAACTAGGTCGGCGCCGTAAGTGTAGGTAGGGCCTTCCGGGTAACAAACCCCGAGTTGCCAATTGCCCTTCATAGCCTCAATCTATGGGCAATTCGTGAGTCGCGGGGATTCATGGTACGGAAGGCATTTGAGACGATGTCTCTCGATGAGCTGTGGCGACTCCACACGGCCGTCAATGACATTCTCGCCGCTAGACTCGTGGCTAAAAAGGAAGAGCTTGAACGACGATTGGGGCTGCTCAACCGGGAAGATAAGCCGCCCAATTTATAAGATGCTTAGATTTCCTGACCATTCACGCTGACTAGCCCCCGCGCTTCGGCCGTCGGCGTCGCTGCACTAATTAGGATTGGCGCAACGATAGCTCCTTCTAATCCTTGACTGGAGCGTTGAGCAGGCGACCGCCCAGCGCCGCTGGTTGAGCCGTGTTGTTGAGCGCACCCCTTGCAGTACGCGATAGTTGCAGGCCCAAGTCGGGCGGCAGTGGGTATCGACATGCGCAGCCGACGTCTTCGCCTCGGAGATGTTTCGAACCCCTGGTGGGCGAACCCTCGAATTTGACGTCGGCATGAACCTGGACGGCACGTTGAGGCCGTGCGCAACCGGCTATTGTCTGCCGCCTCCACCGAAGAGGTGCTGGCGCTGAAGTCGACGCCCGCCGGCGGTCGTCGGACCTCGGCTGCGTCGATGGACGGTACGAGAAATGCGACCCAGTGGAGCGCGGCGCGATTAGGCGATGGTCCGCTTGGCCCTTTTAGCGGCTTTCCAACGAGGCGCTGTTCAGGTCAGCTTGGGGCCACAAACGGAATTTGCCTTGTCAATCATTCGATGGCGCCTGGCGAGACCGGAGCCATGCCCGGTCTGAGCGTTGACACGCTACTGGCCACGCGCCTGTGATCACCGAAAACAACCGCGCGGGGTGTTATTGCACGTGGATCAACACCGCTTGTGCTTGTTCGACTTTGACTGTCAGGTATCCGCGAGTTCCGACATATCGCCACGGTCGTCCGAGGCAAGTCCGTGGAGGCGAACAACCGGATCATACGGTCCCGCAAAGCTTCCTTCTGCAGCAACACGAAGATGGCGACCACCACCATGATGCCGAACGTGGCGAATGGTGACAGGACGGGAGACAGAGATTTTTCCAGCAGCGCTAACGGGTTTGTGGGCTGGCTGCCGGGCGCTGCCTGCTTGCGAGCGGGAGAGTCGACCTTGGGCGCCGAAGGCGGCGCGGTCGCGGCTTGCCCGGGCTTCGCATTATACCCCAGGTGCTCAAGCATGCCTGACATCTTGTCCAAGGCAAACTCCCGCACGGTCAATACCTTCTTCCCGATTGTCGCCGCATACTCCGGGGCATGACGGGCAATTGTGCGACCTGGAATCCAATGATGGTGCCGAGATAGCGATGATCCCGATCGCAAGGAGGACGACGATGAGAACCGATGGGATTTGGCCAAGCCGCAACCGCCGAGGAAGTTCACCAGAGGAGACAGGACGAAAGATAGAAGAACCGCGACGGGTCGGCGCATAGGAACACAGCTGTCTCCTCCGAGTTCGGGTGTTTAACCTGTTGAGGAGCCTAAGATGAGCCGCGGAATGCCCTCCATGACCGCACTTCTCGGAATGCTGGCAATCGCCGGGTATCAGAATCGAGACAAGCTGGCGGAGCTGCTCAAAGGTCCGGGCGCTGGATCGCTTGAGCCGGCCAACGCCCAGCAACCGCTCGGCGGCCTACTCGGAAATCTTACAGGTATGTTGAGCGGCGCAGGCGTCGGGGGCCTGCTTCAAGGAGGAATTGGCGAACTCTTGGAGAAGTTCAACCAAAATGGCCATGGAGACGAGGCCAGGTCTTGGGTCGGCTCTGGGCCGAACAAGGAGATCTCGCCGCCGCAGCTCCGGGAAGCAATTGGGCCCGAGGTGTTGGAGAAGCTCGAGAAGGAGACCGGGCTTTCTCAAGAGGAAATTCTCGCAAGGTTGTCGCGCGAGCTGCCCCAGGCAATCGACAAGTACACGCCGGATGGGCGTTTACCGACCTCCTAGCGACCGAATTGTCGCCGCTTTTTATTAAGGAGGAGCAGAGCATGAGCATTATCTGGACGATAATTATCGGCTTTGTTGCGGGAGTCATCGCGAAATTCATCATGCCGGGCGACAACGAACCCTCCGGGTTCATCCTGACGACCATCCTCGGCATCGTCGGCGCCTTCGTTGCAACCTACCTTGGCCAAGCTCTTGGCTGGTACCGTCCAGGAGAGGGTGCCGGACTCATTGGTGCCGTGGTCGGCGCCATCATCGTGCTCTATGTGTATGGCCTCTTCGCCGAGCGACAAAGGCGCGCGATTTGAGATGAAAGTCAGGCTGCTGGCTGAGCGAACATTTTGTCTGATCAGATACCAGGAGCGCGACGTCGTCAGCGCGCTCCTGCTATCTATATCACTCATGAGGGAGACTTCACCTCGCTCCGCGCTGCGGCGGCAGCATCCATGCCGGCTTGCTTGAGCCGGTCCACAACTTCGGCCCCGGTGTCGCTGATCTCTGCGATGACGCTGTCCGAAGCTTCCCGGACGGCCTGCGAGACCGCACCGGCGCGCCGATTCAGGTCGGCCTTCACATCGTCGCTGACCTCGCCGATATATCTGTTTTCGAGCTCGGACGCGCGAAATGCGCCGGCAACCGCTGCACCGATCGCGACACCCACGACGCCGAGCACGAGGGGTTGCCGTTCAAGCATATCTGCAAGCGACGATTTCGCGCTGTTGATGGTTTGTCTGTCCGGGGACGAACTGCCGAGCTTGCTGAATTGCTCCTTCGCGAAGGCGACGCCCTCGTCGAAGCGGTCGCGGATGTTGTCGACACCTCCCGACACAGCGTCGGAAGTTGCAGCGGTCGCGCCACGAAACGTGTCTCCGATCCCCATCGAACTGTCGTCGTCCATTTCAGGTGCTGTCGGAGGCGCCACGGTCTGCTTGACGGCGGATGCCGCCGACCTGAGGCCACTCGTTCCAACGTCGGCGGCGGATGCAACGGCCTCCGTCGCCGATCGCGCCGCACTTTTCAGGCTCTGGTCGCCGGCGAGCAACCAGAGCGCGCCGCCCCCGATCAGTGCGGCGGCAACAGGGTTTTCCCCGGCGGCGGTCACCAAACTGTCCATAAAGCTGGTTTTTGTGCTGCTCATCGCACCATTCCCTTCACGGTATCCTTATCCTTTTCGAGCTGGCCAATCGTTTCCCGGGGGGCCAGATGACGCGCGTCAAGCCGGTTGATGCCGATGGCGACCAGCACGGCGGCGATGACCGCCGCGATGATTGCCGAGGTCAGATAGGAGACCGGCGGCGACCATCCCGCCGAGATCAATGCGGCGGACAAGGCGAACAGCGCCATGACGATCGCCGGAATCACCAGAACGGCGCCACCAACGATCAGGCCCAACGCCCCGCCGATCTTCTGAAGCTTCTCGCCAAGCTCCGCCTTTGCCAGGTCTATTTCATTCTGGAAGAGCTTGGCGAACTGCGACATGGCATCGCCGAGCAGTGTCGAAATAGCCCTGAATTCGCTTTGGCTGGTTTTGATATCGCGCTCGATGCTCATGGTACCGTGCTGCCCTGTGCCGACGAGGTTTGTTTCGTATCAGAGCTGCGCTGCATGGACTCTTGAGCCCAGGCTTGTTGGCCCGGCCTGAACGAGGTCCCGCCCGGCTTCTGACCGCCTCCCGAGGACGCACTGCCCGTCATGTCGCTCTGCCCCGCGGAGGACGACTGCCCTCCCGATGCCTTCAGGAAGCGAACTGCCGCGAAGCCTGCCAGCACTGATATCCCGAGAAAGGCCGCAGGCTGACGTTTGGCGAAATCGGTCGCGCCCTCGACGAGATCTCTGAAGCTTCCTTCCCGGATCTTCTGCGCAGCGTCTTCGACATAGTCGGCGGCGGAATCAATCCCCCGGGCGGCGAACGGCACGTCTGCCTCAAACGCGCGGCCCGCTTCGCGGATATTATCTGCCAGGCGCTCGATGAAATCGGCGCCGGACCGGGCCTGGCTCTGGATCTGGTCCACAGTTCCTTCCGCGACCCCCTTTGCTGCATCCGCGGCCTCACCGAACTTGTCGCGCGCAAGACCGGCCGATGCCTGGAAAGCATCGCCGGCGCGCTGCATCACCTCCGCTCCGGCATCGCCAATGTGTTCTTTCAAATCCTTTGCGGTGCCCTTGTCCGGGTCCAAATCGCTCATGATGGTTATCCTCAAGTGTTGGTTTGAGAGGGGCTAAAGGCAGCTTTGACCACGTCTTCGGCTGCCTCCTTCAATGTGTCCGCCATGTTCTGCGTCAAACGGCTGGCATGGCTTCCGAGATCAGCCTCGGCGACTTTTTGCGTCGCAGCATCGGCTGCGGATGTGGTCGCGTCTTTCGCCGCTTCGAACCCGGATTGCGCGGCAGCAGCCGCAGCCTGCTTCACTCCGTCACTTGCCTGGCCCATCACCTTGGCTTCAGCCTTCGTTTCGGGAAGAGCGGTAGCAATGATGGCGCCGATCGCGATACCCAGGCCTCCGATCAGCGCGGCATTGTCGCCAATGGTCTGTCGGGCCCGGTCAGGGGCGTTTGCCGCGGCATCCTTGGCGGCGTCGATGCCGCTCTTGAGCTTTTCACTTGCGGAGCTGGCAGCCTGCGCCGCGCTCGCCCGCAGATCAGAGGCGAGACCAGCGGCCTTGTCCTGCGCGTCACCGGCCATCCCGGCGGCGCGGCTTTGGGCGGAGGATAGCGTGTCCCTGGCGTCGCCCTGAATGGCCCGGGCGCCCTCCGTCACGTTCCCAAGCATGTGCTCCGCTTTGTCCATGACCGGGCCGGTGACGTCTGCAGCGCGATCCCGCACTGTCTTCGAGGTCAGGGCTAGTCCGGCGCCGATCATGAGAAGTGGCAGCGGCGTGCCTCGCACCAAGCGGAGCAGCGGGACACCCACTGCGGCGCCCGCGGCCACGGCGCGCATCGGATTGTCCATGATCTGTTGCTTGAGCCCGTCGACCCAACTCTGGGTCTTATGGCTGACGTATTCGGTGACTTCGGATTTGATGTGCTGCGGCGAGACCTTATGGCGAATGTCATCGGCGGTGTCCGATATCCGCTCCCTCAAACGCCCCACCGTAGTCGCCAGCTCCGCGCGCGTGCGCTCAGACTCTCGTCTCAACTCCTCCACCGATCGCGTCATCGATCCATCCTCTTATTTCTCTTGGATTTAATGACGAACTCACGCTTTCTTGAATCGTTCCTCAGGGATCGTCTTGGTGATCCCTGTAGCGATGTGACGTGCTTTGAAGAGCGGGTGGAGCTAATCTGCCCACCGCGTCCATGTAGCTCGAAGCGATAGAGCTCGCGCGGCGTGCCCGCTTTACGCGATGCTAAATTCCGGAAAGCCGATAGCTTCGCTAAGCAAGCACTGCGTTGGAGCAGCGTGACCCCAAGGATGCACCTGAACTTCGGTAGTCGGCGGCAGCATTGGGTCATCAGGTGATAGACTTTCGGAGTACAGGGAGTTGCTCCTGGGGTCACCTTGTGACGCTCCAACATCTTTCGTTGCAACTTTTTCCCGTTTCCCTCATTAGAGCATCTGAAACAACCAGCGGCCATACGGGCGCTCGGTTCACTTATCGTAGGAGGGAAATGGATGAAGTGGGTCGGCTTGTCCGGTTTTGCGATTGCCCTTGCTTCATTTGTAACGTCCTCCGCGTCGGCGATGCCCGCGGCAACACCGGATGCGATTGGCGCGTCCGATTCTAGCGCGCTCCCGGTCAAAGGGGGCACGGTCATGGCTGGGGGCGCCGTGGCGGCCGAGGGCATCACTACGGTTGGGGCAGAGGCCGTGGCCACCACTACGGCTGGAGGCACCACCTTCGCTGGTAAGCGGGCGGGCCCGTCGACCATTGGGTTGCTTAAAAGCGCCCAGCTACCTTTGGACGCTTGTCCCCTCGAAGCTCGCATTGCAAGCTGACAGGATAGTTATCGCCTGCACGCCCTTTCCGTGAGGTTGCGGGCGAGAACATTGCGCCGGTGAGGGCGGTGGGAGTCTCTTGATGCTGTGTTCCAGGCCGCGACATCCGATCCGTACGACGCTCGATCTAGCGGATGTAAAGCAGGTGAGATCCAAAAAGGAGGCTCGGCATATCGCAAGCTGACCTAGCCAAGATTGTGAGCAAGATCGGCAATTCCCTGGCGGCTATCCAGAAGGAAGTTGAACTCGACAAAGCAAGCACTGTTGAAAAGCGTCAAGTTGCGAGGAAGCACGTAGTTGCCCAGCAGTGACTTCCGATCCGCCTGAAATTTTCGCTTCCGAATTACGATAGCTTATCAAGGTTACGCTCCTGTTCTGAAAGTGGCGAGGTCTCGGGGAGCATCAAATGCATGGCACCCACCAAATCAACACCATCATCGCAGCAACAGTTTGCGACTTCTTCAAAGATCATTCCACCGCTCGGATCGCGAGTGAAGACGCTAAGCTGCTGGGGTAGTTAATCGTTGAGGCGCTGAATAATGCGGGGCTGGAGGTTGCCCTAGTCATCAAACAGACGCACCCGGCCCTTCGACTTCGCAGGATTGACAGTTAGGACTGGCGGCCAGGGGCATGTGCTCAAGGCGTGACGAGGTCGGTTGAACGGTCGTTTTCCGCTTTGGGTTAGCAGCAAACGGAACGAGGAGCGGAAGCGATGGGCCAACAGCCGACATCTCCAAAAGAGGCAAACGCCCTGCTCAAACAAAGAAACCCGCCGAGCGTTCTTGCGGGTTCACTCCCTGTGCCGCTGGCAGATCGCGGGCGATCTCATTTTCTAAGGCGGTCCTCGAAGGCTATTTCTTTCTTCGACGCGGAGCCGTCCCTCAAGGAAGCGTTGTAGTCGGCCTGCGAACTATTGATGTTTGATGGATTGCCGGGCGGCACTGCTACCAGTTGTCGCCCCGCTCGTGCTCGTTGGCTCTCCCGGTGCGTGAGAAGCCGAGCCAGGCCGGTCCTGGTTGCCAACATAGCCGGATTCGCCGGAATCGCGGATCTTAATGCCCTTATCGACTTGAGTTTGCACGTTTTGAGCAACACCGGATTGAGACGTCGTCTCCGTTTGCTGCTGGGCGGCAGCAGGTATCGACATCACTGGAAGTGCGACAAGCAGCTGCCGATAGGTATCGCATGGCTGTTTCTCCATCTAGCCCCGCCGCTTGATCAATGTGCGCAGCCCCGAACATTTCCGCCCTACTGATGAAAACTTGTGACTGCTGCGTTGACACATCTCACGCAGTAGTAAGCAGCACAGAGTGCAATCTGTGTTCTTCATCCGCCGCTACAGCCAAGTCTTAGTGCGCAACGGCGGCACCGCGTCTCGTAGGAACGACCGCGCAACGGTTTCGTTGTGCTCGTCTTCCGGACAAGAAAGGATAACGATCATGGACCGTGAACATGTGAAGGGCGCCGCCGACAAGACAAAGGGCGCGATCAAAGAGGGTGCCGGCAAGCTTACCGGAGACAAGGACCTGGAAGCCGAAGGCAAGATGGATAAGGCAAAGGGCTCCGCCCATAACGCTGCGGGAGACGTGAAGGACGCCGCGCGGGACGCCGCTGACGCCCTCAAGAAGTAAGTAGAAGAAGGTCTGAACTAGCCGCCTATGGGCGGCCTTTTCTTTTCTGTCAGTCCCACGACAAGCTTTGGGGCCGCTCTAGCTCGTAGGCTTTGCCTCCGCAATCCACATACGTAAGTGAAACTCGCCCATTTCGGCTCTGGGTCATAATGCGAAAACTTGGCCTGAGCAATCAAAGTCCGTACCGACCCGCTAAGCGGAACTCAGGTGTCTCAACTGCGCTGATGGGCCACTAAGGGACTCATGCAACGCAGAGCTCATTCGATTATCTCGTCGGCACGGGCGAGCACGGACGGTGGCACGGTCAGACCGAGCGCTCCGGCAGTTTGGCAATTGACGACCAGTTCAAACTCGATTGGTTGTTCGACAGGCGGTTCGGCGGGCTTTTGCTCCTTTGATAATCTTGTCAACGAAACCAGCTGGTCTGCGAAAGAGATCTCGGGTGTCAGCGCCGTATGCTAAAATCAAACCGGCTTGCGCCCAATCCTTGAAACTTGCAGCTCGCTAAGCCCGCCTCCAGTGCCGCTGCAGCAGATATGAAGCGCTATTCGATCACCTCGTCGGCGACAGCCAACAAACTCACCGGAAATTCCAGCCCAAGCGACTTTGCCGTTGTTCGATTGAGCACCAGCTCGAATTTGGTTTGCTGGTAAAACGGGATGCCAGCCGGTTTTGCGCCCTTCATCACTTGATCGGTCATATCTGCAAGACGACGCATGGCGTCCCCAAGGTCAGTGCCGTAACTCAGCAGACCGCCCACATCGACGAATTCGCGATGAGGGTAGACAGCAGGCAGACGGTGTTTGGCGGCTAGATCAGCGATTAGTTGACGGTTCGTAAGGTGTTCGCCCTGATGCGCAACCATGAGACCGTCAACGCGGTCTGTTTCCATTTCATCGAACACCCGCTCATACGCTGCTCCGTCGAGCTTCTCGCTGAGCAATACAGCGGCAATCCGAATACCAACCCGGCCTGCGGCTTCTCGGAGGGGTGCGAGACCCGTTTCCCAAAACATCGTCGCAGATGAAGGAATGAGCACCCGCACATTGCGTGGGTTTCGCACCGTCTCGCTAAGGAATTGCAGACGCTTGTCGTATACTCCCAATCCCGCATCAACACTCACTCCAGTGATATTTTTATCCGGTCTGGCCAGGTTCGTCACGACTCCGCCGGCGACCGGGTCACCGCTGCTAACTAATATTGGAATTGTAGTGGTCAGGGGCTTCAACTGGCGTGCAATCGGGCCGGAGAGCGAGATGATCAAATCAGGATGACTGGCAACGATTGTGCGAGCCAAGTCTCCATAGTGGTCGGACTGACCGAGCGCCGAATACCGGTCCACGAGCAGGTTTTGTCCTTCGACATAGCCAAGCCTCTTCAACTCCCCAAAATAGGCTTTGAACGTCAGGCGACCGTTGATAGTCATTCCCTCGGGCTTTTCGGCGGTATGGACAATCGCGATCCGTTTTATGCCCGGCGACCGAGCATCAGTCTGAGCGTAAACAGGCTTTGCGAAGCTCAGGGCTGCGGTGATCGCCGTACCCGCGATGAACTCCCGCCGTCGCATGTGCCCTCCAAGGATCACGCCGGAGCGCGAACAATCTAGCACTTTGTCATAAGACTGTGTGAGCGGCAAAGCTGCATTTGCGGGGCGGCGGCGAGCAAGGTCCGCTTGGGGTCAAAAAGCGGCGGCAAAAGCAAGCGGCGTCCGCCGTCCGGTTTCCCCTCAATAGCTGAAGTGCCAACCGCGGCTTCTGCCACCCGTATTTTCCCAAGTGTTCGCCGGTCCCGGCTTCGCGTATGCGCTTAGTCGCATGAATCGAGCCGACTGTAACGCCCCGCCACCTCCTGTCTGCGAAAAAATGACGTGAAATGGTACCGGTAGGAGCGTTGCGCGCAATCGTGGATCGGCAGGCTGTACGGGTCTACAAGTGCTTTCCATGCCAGCGTATCGTCTCCGCGCCTCTGCGGGACTAAGGACATACTTG
>NZ_KB902821.1:0-22368 GCF_000379585.1 Bradyrhizobium sp. WSM2793
CGGGGACGCTCATTGCCTTGTCGGTGACCTAAATATCAAGAGGGGGGCCTTGGATGAGGCGAGCGAAGCTTGGCTTTGTGCACTAACCGCCTTTGAAGTTGCCAGGCGGTTAGTGCATGAAGACGATCCAGAAAGTGGAGACGTTTCAGCCAAAGTCGAGGCTGGCATTCAGAGGTTCGGATCTCTGGAGCGGAAGGTGGAACGAGTAGAAATTGCGTGCTGCGATCACACTGAACTTCGAGCCTGCTACTTGCCTGCTGGCAATCCCAATTTGTGCACCCCCGCAGTCATTTGTATCAGCAGGGAAGAAGAATCAGGGGCGGCGCTGCTCGGGCGGCTCTTGCCCGTGGCAACTGATCGGGGCATCTCGGTTCTCGTGGTTTCTCACGACGACGTCTCAAATCAGTGGTGCGGCCAGTCGGAGATGTTGTTGTCTTGCTGTTTGGATTACTTGTCCGATCGGCCCGAGGTTGATGCCACTCGGATTGGCGTTTATGGGGAGGGCTTGTCGGCTGCCCTAGCTACTGACTTCGCCATATCTGATCGCCGCATTGCTGCGGCGGTTTGTGACGGCGGCCTCTGGAATTGGGCTCGAACTTTGGCGTCTGTCGGCTGGATGACGGGGAGTGCAGATGCGGTGGACGAGAACGTAGCCTCAGAGCATCGCTTGCGATCGGTGCGGCAATTGAGATGCCCAGTTCTCGTGGTCGCCGGTGGGCGCGGTACGGTCAGCGTGCCGGAGGCGATCAAACTACAAGCTGATTGCTCAGCGGTGCGCATCGATTTGGAGCTGGCCATGCCGCCGTTGACGCGGGCCCCCGTAGGAGAGATTGAAAACTTCGTTGTTTCCGATGAGCGCATCTTCGGATGGCTAGAAGATAAGCTCGCACACGCTTCAGCTCGATAGCCATTCCTGGCAAAGACGGGCGGTGATTCCAATCGCGCGTGCAAAATGCGGAGCCCTCGCTACAATTTCCTCAACTGTTGTCCGTAGCGCGTCTACGAGGGCCCTCGCGTATTCCGTCTTGCGCATTGCTAATCGACGAGGCTCTGACGGCGAGCCCGGTATCGATCGGCTCGATTCCTACAATATGCCGATACTTAGCTTTTGAGATGCCAATCGGCTATTCTTGCCAATCGAGTTAAGCCGTTTATTGAGGTAGGCGAGAGACTCCTCGTCCAGGCCGCCAAACATCGTCGAGTTAAGTGCTTGTCTTTTGATTGACAGTTTCGTGATTTCCTCCCGCGCCTTTTGAGTCAGCGACATTTGGAGAAATCTTGCGTCTTCAGGCGAGGTTACCCGGATCAGTAGCTCCACTTGTTCGAGTTTCTTGGTCTGGTTGGTAACGAAGGCGGGATGAATACGCAGCTTATTTGCAACGCCTATGCCCGAGACGCCGCGACCTTCATCGAGCTCGTCGATGGCCATTAGGATCAACCACTGCGCTTCGGTTATTCCTAACATCTGCGCCCAGCCTTTGTGTATTTCCTCGAGTTGCGAATGGATCTCGACGATGTTCCAGATGAAATCTCTAAAGGCGGGGGCCTTTACGTTTCTGCTTCAATTTTCCATGAAAAACGGGATGGTGACCTGCCACTCAGTATTTCCTTCAGAAGGAGCTAGAGTCCGGCCCGAAGGACGGACAGATGAAGCGAGCAAGGTTCATATGTGGACGGCCCCCGACTTGCAAGGATTGGCTCTGGCAGCATGCTCGGATCGCTTGCGCTCATATGTCCGGCCTGTTTTCGGGTCTTGCGACCACCGGCCAAGATGGGCTTCGCGGACAGTGAAATCCAAACACGAGAGCGGCATTTTCTGCCGGTAAACCGAGCGGAGCATTTCGCTGACCGGCTCGCGCCGAACGTACCACCTCTCCTGTCCTGCAAGTTCCGTCCTCAGCGTCAAACCTGTCGGTCTGGCGCCAAGCTCTGCATTTCGGTTAAGTCTACGTCGGCATTGTCACGAGCTGCTTGCAGGTCGATACGGCTCGCCGCTGACCATCAGTTTCCAGGCAATCCGCGCCAGCTTGTTTGCCAACGCTATGGCCACCAGCTTCGGCGGCTTGCGTGCGATGATGTCTTTCAGCCAGGGCCAGGAGCGAGTTTCCCGTCGGCGCATATCTGCGATCACAGCCGTCGCGCCGGCCACCAAAACCGTTCGCAACATGCCGTCGCCGGCGCGTGTAATCACGCCGAGCCTATTCTTTCCGGCCGTCGAGTGATTCTTTGGTGTTAGGCCAAGCCAGGCGGCAAAGTTTCTTGCCGACCTAAACCCGCGCGCGTCCACGACCTTGATTGACAGCAGTGTCGCACCGATCGGACCGACGCCCGGGATAGTCGCCAGCCGTCGGCTCATCTCGTTATTCCGGTGGAGTTGCATGAGCTTCTTGTCGAGCTTGGCGATCTGGTCATCGACGCGCGCCAGTTCTGCCGCCAAAGCGTCCACCAACTCCTTCGTCAAGTCGGGGACCGTTGCGTCGGCCTGAATGTCGATCATCAATTGTTGAAGCCGGGAAAGCCCCTTGGGCGCGGTAAAGCCGAATTCTGCGGCGTAGCCACGGATCGAATTGGCGAGTTGGGTCCGCCTGCCGATGAACTGGTTGCGCACACGCGCCAACATCTGTGCGCCCTGCTGCTCGGCACTTTTAATAGGCACAAAGTCCTTGCGCAGCTTCGGCCGGCTTGCCGCCTCGCAAATTGCCTCGGCGTCCGCAGCGTCCGATTTTCCGCGCTGCACATACGGTTTGACATATTGCGGCGGGATCATCGCCACCTCGTGCCCGAGCGATTGCAGCTCCCGCGCCCAATAGTGCGATGCCCCGCAAGCCTCCAGTGCGACGAGCATGGGCGGCAAACGACTGAAGAACTCCAAAACCTGTCCGCGCCTCAACTTACGCCGTAAAACCGGCTGCTCCGTCCCGTCAACGCCATGCAGCTGAAATACACTCTTCGACGTATCCAAACCGATGCGAACAATCATTTCCACGGGCGGCTCCTTCGTTGGGGGTCAGGGACGACCTCATCTTGCCACGCACTGTGGCGGAAGGGGGCCGTCCACCCCAACACGAAAGAGCAGATTATCGCGGTATTGAAGGAGCATGAGGCTGGGGTGAAGACGGCTGACCTGGCTCGCAAGCATGGGATCTTCGAAGCGACGATCTACAATTGGAAGGCCAAATTCGGTGCATGGATGTCTCTGAGGCCAAGCGCCTGAAGGCGCTGGAAGAGGAAAACGCGAAGCTGAAAAAGGTTTTGGCGGAGCAGATGCTCGACGCGGCCGCCTTTCGCGAGCTGCTTTCAAAAAATGTTAGGGCCCGCCGCCAAGCGCGCTGTGGTCGCGCATCTGCAGGCCGTCATGAGTCTGTCGGAACGGCGGACCTGCTCGATCGTGGGCGCGGATCGGAAGTTGATCCGTTATCACTCCAGCCGCCCTGCGGACGCGGCTCTGCGCGGCTGGTTGCGCGAAGCGGCGGCGGTTCGGCTACCGCCGGCTATTCGTCCTGCTGCGACGGGAGGGAGAGCCCTCGGGGATCAATCGGATCTACCGGCTTATCGCGAGGACGGGCTCACCGTCCGCAAGCGGCGGGCTCGCCGCAAAGCTGTGGGGACCCATGCTCCGATCCTGATCGATGCGAGGCCCAACGCGCGCTGGTCGCTGGACTTCGTCCACGACCAGTTCGCCAACGGCCGGCGCTTCCGCATTCTCAACATCGTCGACGACGTCACTAAGCAATGCCTGGGCGCCATTCCGGAGACGTCGATCTCAGGACGGCGCGTCGCCCGTGAACTGACGGCAATCGTCGAGCGACGCGGCAAGCCAGGAATGATCGTGTCCGACCATGGCACCGAGTTCACCTGCAAGCCATGCTCGCCTGGAGCAAGGACACGGTCATCGATTGGCACTTTATCGCGCCAGGAAAGCCGATGCAGAAAGGCTTCATCGAGAGTTTTAATGGCCGGATGCGCGATGAACTGCTCAACGAGACCCTGTTCTTCGATCTGAATGACGCCCGCGCCAAGATCGCCAACTGGGTCGCCGACTACAATATCCGGCGGCCTCACTCATCGCTGAAATACCTGACCCCAGCGGCCTATGCCGCCCAACTCACCGCAGCGGACGAACGGCTGCGCAATCCCTACCAGCTCCGCCGATCGTCCGTTGCTCCACCCGCGCCATTTGGCGTACAAAACCCCGAGACTCTAACCGGATGAAAATTCAGTGGCGGCACAACCGTCGTCCGGCCAGAGTCGCAACCCGCCATCCGCATCGGGTGTGAAGACGGGGTCTGGACATCCAAATCGCAATCGTATTTGGTGGTAAGCGGCAAAGAGATCCCATCTGGCGGAGTGGCTGAGCGATCGGCTATCGGGTGCTCAGTTATAAGCCGATATGAGCCTCTATGTCTGTGCCTAATTGTGAAACTAGTACCTTCCATATGATCGAAGCGGTCGCCGGTCTTGAGGGAGCGCCGCGGCAGCTGGCCGACGCTGCTCGGACGAGTTCAAAAAGCCCAAGTTGTGACAGAGGCGCTGGAGCTGGCGCCAGCGTATCGGCGATCGCCCGCCGGGTCGGCATTCACCCGTTGCAGCTGTTCGCCTGGGCGTGATACTCGAGGCAAGCGGCATTATTGCGCGCGGCGCTCGAGTTGCGCGGGTGTGCTAGCTTCTGTGGCAGGCGCAGTGATCGAGATTGCCATTGGCGAGGTGGTCGTGCGCGCTGGCGTCGGTGTCGACGAGGCGCACTTGCAGCGGGTGATCCGGGCGACGCGTTCGCCATGATCCCCTCTGGGGTGGACGGCGTTCCTGGCCAGTCATCCAGTCGAGTTCCGCAAGTGTTTCGATGGCCTAGTTGCACTGGTTCTGCCGGCTCAGAAAGATTGTGTGGTGGGATGGCTCCGGCGTGGGCGAAGTTCTGCTAGCCGCGGATCGGGCATCATCGGGTGCAGCTGAATCCTGCGCAGTTGATGGCCCTGGACGAGGGGATTGAGGAATGTCCCCAATAGTGAGTCTGACGAATCATTTCCGGAGGTGGTCGAAGTTCGGGATCCCCACCATCCTTTGTACGGCCGCTCATTTCGAGTGATCAGGAAGATCGGCCAGCGAGGCCGAAGCGTTCCCGCTTCGTATGAAGTCGAGTTTCGCACGGGAAGCAGTCTCCTGATTCAGGCAACCGCAATCGAGTATTATGGACAAGAAGCAAATCAGATTAAGCTGAGTATGGAGGCTCTACTCGAGCTTCTATCGACAGCGGATTGTCCCGACGCACATGAGCATGGATCCAGCCGATCTTTGGTCGACGCTGACGCCCGCGCTCCGACGCCAGATCGACGAAGACGTCGCCGCGATTTTGGCGGAGATCCCTCATGAAGTCCGAGTTGGTCACTCCAAGCCACTTGGCGCGCAAAGCCGTAGTCTACATCCGGCAGTCGACGCCCCACCAGGTCGTAAGCAATCAGGAGAGCCTGCGCCTTCAATACGCGCTTCGCAAGCGCGCCCGCGAACTCGGATGGCGTGAGGCGGCCATCGACGTGATTGACGCCGATCTCGGGTTGAGCGGCGCGTCTACGGCGCATCGTAACGGCTTCAAAGAACTCGTTGGCCGTGTCGGCCTGAGTGAAGTGGGGCTCATCCTGTCGATCGACGTGACTCGCTTGGCGCGTAATTGTACCGACTGGTATCCGCTCCTGGATATCTGTGGCCTGCGTGGCTGTCTGATCGCCGACCGCGATGGTGTCTATGATCCGGGCACCCCCAACGGACGGTTGCTTCTCGGGCTGAAAGGTTCGATCTCCGAACTTGAGCTACATACGATCCGCAGCCGGCTGACCGCCGGCCTGCTGGCTAAAGCCGAACGCGGCGAACTTGCGGTTATGCTGCCAATAGGGCTGATGCGGGATCCGAGCGGCGTGGTCGTTAAGGATCCCGACATGGCCGTGCAAGGGCGGCTCGGTCTCGTCTTCCAGCTGTTCCTGCAACTGCGCAGCGTTGCCAAGGTCATGCGGGCCTTGAACGAGCGTGACCTCGAACTGCCACGTCGTGATCGGCATGGCGATTTGTGTTGGACGCGCGCGACACTGGCGGCGGTGGCGGCCGTCTTGAAGAACCCCGCATACGCGGGCGCCTTCGTCTATGGACGAACCCGCTTCCAGCCGCCGAAGCGGGAGGGCGCCCTGCCGCAAAAGGCTCCGCGGCCGATTGAGGAGTGGCGGATCGTCGTCAAAGATCGATATCCCGCCTATATCGACTGGCCAATTTATGAAAAAATCCGAGCCGTCATTAGAGATAACCGAGCCGAATACATGCGCATCAAAACCCGAGGCGCGCCTCGCGATGGCGAGCTTCTGCTCCACGGCATCGCCTGGTGCGCACGATGTGGCCATAAGATGTACGTCCGCTACAAGGGGGGCGGCGAGTATGTATGCAATCACCTGCGTACCCAGGAAGGCCAACCAACCTGCCAACACATCCGGGCCGACCGTATCGATGCGGCCGTTGCCGATGCATTCCTAACCGCACTGGCGCCGGCCGAACTCGATGCCTTGTCGCACTCCCGCCGGGTCCAGCAGCAGATGAACAATGCGTTACGTTCCAGCGCAGAACGAGAGCTCGAGCGCAAGCGGTACACGGCGGCGCTCGCCGAACGACAGTTCAACCGAGCTGATCCAGACAATCGCCTGGTCGCCTCGGAACTCGAGCGTCGATGGGAAGCGGCGCTAACCGACGTGCGCGCCGCCGAAGAGGCGCTTGCCCGACAGATGCCCTCCAAAGCCATCACACAAGTGGCCATAAGCAAGGAGCTCGACAACAAGGTCATCAGCCTCACCGGCCGCTTGCCACAGATTTGGGCTGATGAGATTATCTCGGATGCGCATCGGAAGGCGTTGTTGCGGTGCCTGATCGAAAAGGTCGTGCTCGACCGCGGTGAACACGACTTGGCCCTGGCCAGGATCGTCTGGCGAGGAGGCGCCGTGACGGAGCTCGAAGTGAAGATGAGCGTCAACTCCGTCACCAGATTGACGCGAGGTACAGAGATGCGGGAGCGCCTGCTGGCGCTTGCCCGCGACGGCGTCCCAGATGACGAGATCGCCGCAATCCTTACTCAGGAAGGGCACCGCTCTCCTCATTGCCCCGATAAGGTGCTGCCCATCACCGTTGGGCGGCTCCGTCGTGCCGCTGCCATCAAGGTGGCTACCCAGCGCAACCGATGGGAGCATGACGAAGCACTCCTCAGCCCACCCGAGTTGGCCCGCACGCTCAAGATCCCGGTGAACTGGCTCTATGTGCAGATCCGAAGTAAGCGTTTGCTGATTGATCGCCAGCCAAGCGGCGCCTATCTCTTCCCGAATAAACCATCCATTCTTGACGCTGTCCGAGACCTTCGAAACCACGTCATTGCGCAACTTGATCTAAGAATCTGTCAGCCTAACAAGGAGGGGCATCAACATGGTACTGGAAGAGGGGCCGGACCGCGGCGGTCAAACCGCCGGAGATTCTTGGGTAATGCGGCGAAGTGAATCTGTGAGCTGAAAGGGCAAGAGAGACGGGGCGAAATGCGCTCTGGTGGGCCCAATGGCGCCGCCCGATCTCACCCCCCAAATGACGTGGAGACGCTGAAGGCCATGGTGCTCGCCATGGCCGAGAAGACGGCCCGCGCCGACGCTCTGGAGAGCGCGGTCGCCGATCTCAAGGCCTGCAACGCCGACGCGCGCATCGAGGCTGATGCAGATCCTGAAGGCCTTCGATCGGTTCGGCCGACGATCGGAAACGCTCGGGGGCAAGCTCGGCTTCGAGCTCGAGATCACGGCCGACCGCATCTTCAGCGAGGTCAAGAAGCTCGCGCGATCTGGTCGCGGCAATGATGGCATCACCGTAACCGTGCGGTGAGGCTTTCAATTACCCACAAATTCTCCTCCGACCATGGCGCCCAGCGCGATGTCGGTGAGGCGTGACAGCCCGCGCCACATGACGGTATTTCCGGGCGGCGGATCGCTGGCGCGGGCGAGATAACCGCCGAGCCGGGCGATCTTGATCGGATAGTGCGAGAGCGTTTTCTGTCTTGCTTTTGGTTTGTCGTTAACGAGGCGATCGAGCACGCCGATTTCAGTCGCAGTCAACGCGAGGGTTGGCGGCGCGTCTGGGGCGGAGCGGTTGAGCATCGTCATCCAGAAGACCCGCCAACTCAGGATGCAAAACAGCGAGATCAGATTGGTCAGACGCTGGGCGGTCCTGAGCTTCGACTCCTCAGCTTTGCAGCCCGATTTGAGGATCTTGTGGAACACCTCGATCTTCCACCTCAAACCATACCATTCGAGCTTCTCAATGGCGTCGGTGCGGGAACCAACAGGCAGGTCGGTGATCAGTTTCCAATCGATCTTCTTTCTGTTTTTCGGCGTCCCGCGCTCTTCGGCATGGATCACCGTCAGGGTCAGAGCGGGATAGCGTTTCTGCTTTCCGATCGGTGGCAGGACGCGAATCTTGCGATACCTGATCTCAAGAACGGCCAGGTCGGGATCGCCGTTGCTGTCTCTGACTTCGATGCGATGGAGCCCTTTGACGGCGACGTCGTCCATTTCGTCGGCGATCGTGTGATCCCCATCTCCAGCCAAGCGGTCGACGCAGGTCCTGATCAGGAAATGAGTTCCGATCTCCTGTGCTGCGCAGAAAAGCTCGTAGATGTCACCCTCGCGATCACCAATATGGATGCATCGTCCCGGATGATCCAACAGTTGCGTAGACTGCTTGAGATTTTCCAACCACCGGACGCTTTCCTTTTTCTCGATGGGAATCCGTGTCGGATTGATCTTCTTTTTAAGCGCAGCCGTCCCCTTGAATTTCTTCCGGAACGGCCGCCAACCCCAGCGGCACCCCCTCGATTGTAACCGCGAGGCTCGAGTGCATCAGGATGCCGCAAACCGTGTGCGATCTGAGGCGACCCGCCATCCCGTCCACTGCTTATGCTCTTGGTGATGCCAATCGCTTCTGACTTCTCGCGTTGATAGCTGAACTCGGTTGTATCGTGCAGCACAAGAACGAGACATTCAGCGGCGGCGGCACGATCACGTGTCGATTGGAAATGGCCGGCCAGAATGTCTGCTTCGCTGACCCGGTCATTAGAGAAGAAGCGGTAGGCTGCCTTGGTATTCGCCCAATCTTGGCAGACGGGCGGAATGCTTTGTCCCATGGCGCTTCCAATCTGCGTGAGCAGTTTGCGGAATCTGTCGCCGAGCCGCGCGTCCCTAAACTCGCATCCACTACTCTCTCGATCAATCCAACATTCACCTTCCAAGGACCGCGCTTACGCATCACCTTGGCTAGCTGCCGGTCAAACAGCCAGCGCAGGTTCTACGAGTTGCAGGTTGCTGGGAGCTCGAGCGTGACAACGACGAGGCTCGAGCGGATGGCGAAGCTCTGGCAAGTCGAGAAGACCGTGCGCGGTCAAAGCCCCGACGCCCGCGTTGCCGCTCGCCAGCAAGCCTCCGCCGCGGTCGTCGCAGATCTCTTCGATCTTTGGCAGCAGACCTTGCGGCGGATCTCCGGCAAATCAAAACTAGCCGAGGCGATCCGCTATGCGGTTTCGCCGCGCCGTCTTCGAACGCTTCCTCCGGCCGCAGCGAGCTCGACTCCAACATCGCCCATCAGACCACCAACAATTACGAGAAAGACTAGCCTCTTTCCGGGCTGCGACGGCGGCGGACGAACCTGGCCGACCATCGCAACACTGCTGCAGACAGCGAGAATGAACAACGTCGATCCGTTCGCCTGGCTTGCCCTAATACTTCAGCCTATCGCCAGCCGAGCAGCGAACTCGATGCGATCATGCCATGGAACCACCCACCTGACGGCCTAAGCTTGTTGCTTACATTTGACGACGCAATCTTGCGGTGCAGTAACTTTCATCTGTGGACGGCGGCTAGGCGACGGATCAGATGAAAGCTCAAAGCAAATGTCATTTTACGCAGCGTCTGGCGCTTGACGACGCGGTTATCGAACGGCGTCGCAAAGCTAAACTCTCCTGCGCCGAAGGATAGAGATGGTAGCGGATCTGCGGCACGCTCCAGCACTTCTGTTTTAGCCGCCTCAAGCTCTCTACAACGATTCTCTCCGTATTAAGGCACCGCCTCCGGTCCAAAGCGCTCGAATCGCGGTACGCAGCCGATCGAACAGGCGCCAAGGATTTGCCGTAGATCTGGCAGATTAACCGGCGTCATGCATACCCTGACGTCGACGTGTACGCTTCAGCTTCCCGCCGCCCAGGTGTTTTGGAAATGAGCAAACAGCAATTCTTGAATGCGCGGGAGATCGCGCAGTTGCCTGATGGTGTATGCCAACTCCACTGTTGACGCCGTCAAGGGTGGCTTCTGTAGGTTCAGTCCGATATCGTCTGCGCATTATCTCCTTCAATCAGGGCGAGCTCGATCCGTGCCGAATGGGCTGAGCTTTGGTGTCGCATTACGCAACGCGACCACTTCGAGCGCGGCGCGCATCTCGGAGATCTCCTTCACCAAATTGGTATCGAGGGTGGCAACCCGCACGCCAAGACGAGGAACAGCGACCACAAGATGTTGAGCCTCCAGTTGTCGAAAGGCCTGCCGCACTGGGATATGGCTTCGAATTGAAGTCTCGCGCGACAGGATCCTGCCGGAGCGGGGCCTCTGGCTCGAGTTCGTCGCTGATGATGCGCTCGCCGATTGAGTGCGCAATACGCCCCGCAATCGTCGTATTGGTTGCCACCAATCATGATCCGCGCTTGCATCCTACAGGCGGCGGCCACATGGTACGGCCGCGAATTCGGCAAGAAGCAAGCTCCTTCTTGCAGTATTCCTACATTCAGGGCCAATTTTCGCAAACTATTCGCACCAAGCCCGATTTAAACTTCTGCGCAGCATCGTACTATCATAGCTAATATTGATGATCTCGGAGTGAAAGCAAGGTTTAGGGTGATGCTGTGGGAGCGGAAGACAACGACAGCAGCAGCGCGCGGGTCCGCGGGGACTCGGAGCTCGCCGAGGCCGAAGCGCTCTATGGCCTATGTTTCGGGCGCACAGCGTTCACCGCCAGAACTTCGATCCAACCACGTCGAAACCGCAAGCCCGCTCAGCATCAAGACCGGAGTCTGTCCGGAAGATTGCTGCTACTGCTCGCAGAACGCGCATTACGACACCGGCGTGAAAGCTACCCGCCTGATGAATCGCATCGATGTGACCGCCAGGGCGCAGCGCGCCTAGGACGCCGACGCGACCCGCTTCTGCATGGCCGCAGCCTGGCGCAGTCCAAAAGATCGCGATCTCGATCGGGTCCGCGCGGTTAAGGGTCTTCGGATGGGCATCTGCGTGATGTTTGGCATGCTGACGCCGACGCAGGCCGCGAGGCTCGCCGAGGCCGGCCTCGACTTCAACAATCACAACATCGACACCTCGCCGGAGTTCTACGGCAAGATCATCACCACCTGCACCTTGCGGGACCCCACCTGCACCTTGCAGGACCGCGTCGACATGCTTGCACATGTGCGCCAGTCCGGCATCAAGTTCGGCTGTGGCGGCATCGCAATGGGCGAGCGCGTCGAAGACCGGTTCGGCATGCTCGTCCTGCTCGCCAATCTCCCCAGCCATCCGGAAAGCGTGCCGATCAACTTGCGCAACGGGGTCAAAGGCGCGCCGACCAACGACGTCGCGGAGCGTACCGATCCGGTCGCGCTGGTGCGCCTGGTCGCGACGACCCGGATCATCGAGAGCGTCGTGTGGTCGTCCGCCGGACAGCAGTATATGACCGATGCTGCAGGCGCTGTGCTTCTTGGCCGGCGCAAATTCAATTTTATCGGCGACGTGCTCTAACCACCAAAAACCCCGCAGCGCGACCGCGACGCGAATTTGCTCGAGCGCTCGGAATCGCCGGTCTTACCTGGATGAAACAGGGCAGCGAGAGCGCTGTGTGCAAAATCTAGCTAAGGTGAGATATGCAGATCACGTTGATGGCAAAATCCATCGCGCGCCCTGGTCACCGAAGCCGATCTGCACTATGAGGGCTCAATATCGATCGACAGTACTCTGATAGGCGGTTGCGGGATTTTTGATCAACGAACGCGTTGAAATCTACAATGTCGACCACTGGAGCGGGGTTTGCGACCTACGTAATCGAAGCTCCCTGGGGGTCAGGCGTCATGGGCCTGAATGGTGCAGCTGCGCGGCTCGCGATGCCCGGAGACAGAGTTATTATCGTTGCATATGCCTCCTATGACGAGGCGGAAGCAAAAATCTTCAGGC
The DNA here is from genome assembly GCF_000379585.1 of Bradyrhizobium sp. WSM2793. Lineage (NCBI taxonomy): Bacteria > Pseudomonadati > Pseudomonadota > Alphaproteobacteria > Hyphomicrobiales > Nitrobacteraceae > Bradyrhizobium > Bradyrhizobium sp. WSM2793. Next base: position 12,261 of record NZ_KB902821.1, read on the forward strand.
CGCATGTTGTGCTGGTTGACCGAGAGAATCGCATCCTGCCAGGTTGAAATGTTTCTGCTTAGCGGCCAAACGGAACTCTTGCGGATCGCCACCCTGGCAGTGAAGAATACGGCCAATCCATGCTGGCAAATTTGGCAATCATATTGCAGCATTGACATGCTGGTCGCATTCGCGCGGAGCAGCAAGAAAATCTGCCGGTGCTGAACCGCTTGAGAACTGGCCGAAATCCGATCCCGGCAATCTGCGGTAACCAACGCCAGGACCTGATGTCGAGCCCTGCCGCCGCGTCGGGCTCTCGTGTTGGGTGGACGGCCTCCTTCCGATGCTCTGCTGCAAGAGACGTCGCCGAGAACCTCAAACGAAGAAGTCGCCCCTGCAAACGATTGTTCGTATCGTTTGACACGTCAAAGAGTGTATTTCAGTTGGCGGAGTGGCTGTTGATCGAATGGCCAGAGGTGAAGCAGCGCCCACAAAATACTGGCTCGCCACTCTGCCGGAGACCATCAGGTTCGAGCGGCTCGTCGACCTCGCCAAGCTGCGTTGGCGCATCGAGCGTGACTATCAGGAGCTCAAGCCGGAAGTCGGCCTCGGCCAATACGAGGGACGCGGTTGGCGGAGCTTCCATCACGCAACGCTGTGCATCGCAGCCTACGGCTTGCTAATCGCCGAGCAGGCGACGATTCCCCCGTCAGGACCTCGTTCCGCAAGGCCGCACCCGCTACCTCGCTTACCCGACAACTATCGATCCAGAGGCTCCGCCCACGCGGCTTGAGCGCCACATCCCGAACTCGGTCGCAACCATGCGCGCCCGATTGATCCGCGCACTCATCAAAACCTTGCCGCAATGTCCGTGCTGTGGCGCCAGCGCAGCATTAAATGGACGTCGCCGCCCATGACGCAGTAAAATTAACCGGCAATACAGCTTCGTTACTCCGTTTCCTTGGATCGGCTGCGCATAGAATAGGAAATTGGGGATCTGCTTCACCGATTTGCCGCCGTCGTCTGCGTGTAGTTGTGTTGATATTACTCTACTATAGATAGAAACGCTTTCCTCCTTTGATCTCCTTCGGGTCGGGGAGCCAATCAGCTCGGTCGTCCACCTCCGACATGCTTCTCGCGAAGGATTCCGCCAACGCGCCGAACGCAACGCGGCTCACGGCGCGCGAAGCACGAAGTGACTATCTGCACGGTGATGGTACGCCGCAAAGGATCGAGCGATTTGTAGCCGAGATGCTGCTTCACGACTGAGGCGACCAGCTGGGAGATGCCTCCCAGTCTTGTAGGCGGCCTCCGGTCAAGTACTCGCGGAACTTGAGATTATGCCCGTAGTCGTGGAACCACGCTGACGACGGCTCGGGGTAGGCTTTTCCTGCGCCCCAGCCGCCATGCATTCCCCTCAAAAGCTACTACGCTGCGGTGGATAGCCGAGCAGCGCGCTCCCTGCCTCCAAGATCTCCGGGACGCAGCCCGCGGCTCCAAGCACTGCGGCAATCACTTACGCGCCACGCTAAAGGCGACCCAAGTGCCCGCCGCGTTCTTGATGTCAGTGCCAGCATCGTACATCTGGTGAAGCACCTCCCGCACGTCAACGGTACCGAGGTCGTGGTAGTCGTGCCACGCGACAATGCCTCCGTTGCGTACGCACTGACAGGCCAGCCTTGTATCGTTGATCACGCCAGCGTCGCTGTGGTCCCCGTCGATAAAGAAGAAGTCGCACTCACCTATGTCCTCCGGCGTAAGGTCGAACGAACCGCGCTCGCGCACCAGCAGGCGAAAGCGGTCGTCGTGCACAGCGAGATGACCAGGATCCCGAGGTATCTCACCGTGTTGCACAGGGCATCGCAGCCGAGAAGCGTCAAAATCGGGCGGAACGTCGATGCCAACGTAGGATCTAAGCGTCGATACGTTGTGCAGCAGCACCAAGGCCGTGCGACCCTCGTGGCAGCCCGTCTCCACCGCCCGCGTGGCCCCTATAGAGTGCATGAGCGACGCTAGAACTTCTAGCTCGTTGGGGTTCATGAGGCGCCGCGACTGGTTGAGCCAATTCAACTTTGCTGGCGTGACGGTCACCTTTGGTAATTTTAGCATATACGTTCGTCCTCTAGAAGTACTTGATGGTCGCCCACCTCACCATTGATCGTCTTGCTGCCTGGCTCGTAGATCTTATCTCCGCCATCATTGACGAGTGTGTAATACCCCTCTTCCGTCGGACAAGCTCAGCCCCTGGCGGCTGGTCGTGACCGTTCCAGAGCTGCACGCCAGCGAAACCGAATTTATGCTCGTATCCCATTGCTGTCTCCTACCAGATTCACACGATGGCGCGACTGTCGCGGTTTCCCCACCACAACAGCACGTAGATGAACGCTCGCGTGACCAACGATACACGGAAAGCCCCGCGGCGCTCAAAGGAATTCAGCAACCGCGGTGTTGGCTGACGGCGTCAAGAAGGACGATGAGTGTTTAGGCAGACCATCGCGGAGCGATGTCGCGTCAAAAAGCAGATCTCGATTCTCGGCGCGCGAACAAGTCGAAGGCTATGCCGGCCCTTGACGTGCTGCAGTCCAAGGCAGCCGGTTAAACGGGCCTGCGGGCTTTCGGCTCCTGCACGATGCGGATGTCCTTTCAGAAACTCTCGCCCTCGGCGCACGGGGGCGAGGCGAGCTCCGCGACATCTCGGCTACGGGGAGCACCAGACGAACGCCGGAGAGTTATCTGTCGTGCGGCGCCGACGCCGTAGGACTCAAGGTCGTGCAAGCGCGTCGAAATGGTGCGGGCCCTGAAGGATTGCGAACTTCGTGGGGGGCTTTGGTTCGCACTTCGGAGTTCCGAGTGATCTCGCTACGAGCGGTCGAGTACAGTCGTTCCGCTATCAGGCGTCGCGCGGCGTCGCTCTGGTCTGAATAGTCAAGTGGGATATTCTTTGATTGGATGATCCTCGATCTAAGCCAAGCTGATCGGCCGGTGCTACGCGAATAGATATCCTTGTCGTTGCACGCGTAACGCTTTATCAGCGCGCGCACCCGCGAGAGGGCATCTGATCCGCCGCCGTGTAACGCTTCGCGGGTGTTGGTAGGGAACCCGACATGTCGTTGCCAAGCGAACAGGCCCGTTTCGAAAAGATAACATATCAAATCGCTGCTTGCTGGCATGCGACTTGCCAGCGAGTTTGTTCAGGTTGCCGCCCTCGAGCGCGAGGGCAGAGGCTCACAACGAGCACTGTCATTGGACAGTGGTAGGAGCTGCAAAAAATGCCGATGAATTACGAACAGCTCATGGCTATGAAAAATCTCGGTCAGATATACAGCTACGGGAATCGCGAGGTCATGCTCTACGCCTACGGTATCGGCATGGGCGCCGATCCGCAGGATGAGAAAGAGCTTGCTTTTGTGAATGAGGCGACTGCGACGCCGCGGCCATTAAAGGTCGTGCCAACCTTCGCCTCCGTGGCCGCTTGGGGCGCGCGGCCTGGCGAAATGAATCTCAACCGCGTCATGGTCGTCGACGGCGAGCGCGATATCACCTTCCATAGACCACTTGCGACCGCGGCTCATATCACTGCAGATTCCGCCGTGCTTGCGGTGTTCGACAAGGGCAAAGACAAGGGCGCCGTGATCAGGCACCAGACCGTGCTGAAGAACACCGATGGCGAACCGCAAGCGACGTTGGTCGCCTCGCTTTTTGCGCGCGGTGATGGCGGTTTTGGTGGGCCATCGGAAGGTCAGCCCGAGCCGCACCTGGTTCCGACCCGCGCGCCTGACCTAACTGTCGATATTTCAACCCGACCCGATCAGGCGCTCATCTACCGCTTGTGCGGTGACCGCAACCCGCTGCACTCGGATCCGGAGTTCGCCAAATGCGCCGGCTTTCCGAGACCTATCCTCCACGGCATGTGCACCTATGGCATCACCTGCCGGGGCATTTTGCAAACTTACGCTGATTATGATCCAACTGCGTTCAGACGGCACGCGGCGCGGTTTTCGTCGGCGGTTTATCCAGGCGAGACCGTGACGCTTTACATGTGGAGGGATGGTAATGTGATCTCGTTCGAGGCCAAGGTGAAGGCGCGCGGCGTCACCGTGATCAAGAACGGCATGACAGTGCTGAGCTAATGCAGTCAGGGCGGCGCGTCAGCACAAACTCCTGCTTCTCGAGAGTTCGGTGTGCGCGTCGCGACAATCGGAATGACAAACAGCGGATGACAAACAGGAACGACCGATATCACCGGTCCCGGCGTGGGTGGGGGCGTGGGTCGTCGAGGTGCACGTAAAGCTGTTCGCGCGCGAGTCAACGACATCCGCAGATCGCGTGATCCGCCGGCTCGCCACAGATTCCTCGTGCGTGCCCTTGAAAGGGTTCAGATCGACGCCCGAGCCCTTCACGCCGTCGATCGAGTGCGGCGGCAAGTCGAGGCCAACGCCCGTGTATTACCAAAGCCAGTGGGTGTGAAGCGCCAGCGGCAGCACAGCATTCGGGCCATATTGCACGAGCCAGAGATCGTAGCTTTGCACATTGGCGAGGTCAGAGGGCGGTCAGCTCCTTCGGGCGATTGTCGGAGTAGATCTTCGCCTTGCGGCCGAGCTGTTCCTCGACGAGCCGCAACGCCTGCATCATCGACATATCGCACTTGGAAAGTACGGTCTGGTTCTCGAAGTCGAGCACCATACAGGTGCGATCGTCGGGATCGGCCTCGCGGAAGAAGCGGTCGACTGTTCCTTCCGCCTCGCTCCTATTGGAGTGATAGGCGTCGTGCTCAAGGCGGCCACCTTGATTGCCCCCGTGCCGGGTCGCATAGGTCGGGTCGCCATAAGCGCTCCCTCACCTGCTTTGCAGATCAACCCCAGATGCTGGAATAGGCCATGGCTGCGAGGTCGATTCGGCCGCTTGGCAGCGGACCGATGCTGTGATGTAGAATATCAACGACGCGCGGGATCATCAGCGTCATTGGTGGGCTTCCGAAGGGTTTGAGGCCTCCCAAACTGCAGAAAAAGCCCCCCCGGCGAGGCGGCTTGACTTGGACCGGTCCCTCGGCTTGCGGCTTAGTATGCCGACCGGCTGGAGGGAGGTAGAATGAGCACGCTGCAGCTTATCATGTGCAAGGCGAGACTTGGCGCAAGACGATTAGCCGCTATGGGCTCCGCTGCGCCTTTAAGACGAGACCGTTTCTTTTTTCGACGATCTCGTTGCGACAAGGCGAAGCAATGTCGGCGCTGCTTGGCTCACGGCCGTTGATTTGCAACTCATCAAGCGGTGCGGGCGCCAACCAGCGGTCCTATCCCTCAAAAGGCCATCGATTAATGCGTTAGTCTGCTGCAGCAATCAGCTATCACAGCGGTATGGAGCAGGTAGAAGGCTGGCTGTACCGACGGCTGCACACGTCGTCGCCGAACTGCTTCGGCACAAACGCGAGATCGGCGTTCCGGGAATGTAATGGAAATCGGCGTCCACCACTGGCGCTTCTTCATCCGCTTGGCGCTCGGAAGAGAAGATACGACTCTTGCGATTGATGTCTTCAGATCCAGGAGCAGATGTCGATGAGACCCGCGAAGAAAACTTCGGCGCTCGTCACCGGAATCTCGCACGTCGGGGCCCACCGCCAATGTCCGCTCCTTAAAGGCCAACTCGCTCAGCCTGGACGGTGAATTTTGCAACGTCAAGAGGCATGCGGTTCATTTCGATCGACAGCGGCCTCACCTGGGAATGCGCGAGTCCCCCCGATATCTTCGAGCTCAAACGTTTTGTTGGGCGATATTGAGCGCTTCGCTGTTGCCCCAAATTCGCTACATCAGGTCAGAAGTGCTTGCACGGGTGGTACGGGAACGTGTCCTCGGCAAAACTGGTGACGGTCCGTTCGCTGGCAAACGTATTTGGCCCGGTCAATTGCACCGCGTTGCAGGGTAGGGGAAGTTCGTTAGGATAGCCGCTGCGGTAAGGCGCTTGCCGTTTATCCCAGTCATAACGCAGGCCTACGCTTCTGTGTGAAAGAACCCACAACTGTTTTGAGCATGACATCGCGACCTCAAGTAATCCGGAAGATTCCATAACATCTGACTGGCCTGAACTTTGCTCCAGCATAGTGCGATAAGTGAGGAACACGTTATGCCGCTTGACAATCCCGAAAGCGCTCGTCGCTGGTTCTACCTTGCTCAATTCTATCATGACGCCGGTCGTCTCACCGAGGCCGCCGATACGTACGATAAGCGCGCCAAGATGGGTGGCTGGGAGGAGGAGGCCTGGATGGCGCGCCTGCAGCAAGCGCGTTGCCTGCGTAGTCTCGGCGACGAAGGCAGTTTTGTCGCCAAGGCTCTCGCCGCATTCGATCAACGTCCACAGCGAGCGGAGCCGCTCTATGACCTTGCCAAGTTTTATCGAGAAAAGGGGCTGACCCACTCAGCTGCATTGTTCGCGGAGTTCGGTCTGACGGTCCAATATCCCAAGGCAGACATTCTGTTCGTGGAGGATTACGTCTATACAACCGGCCTGCTTGAAGAATATTCGATCGTCGCGAACGAATCCCGTGACCCTGTCCGGAAAGATCGAGGCTTCGCCGCGTGCAATTATCTCGCACTTAGCCGAGACACCGCACAAGGGGCGCGGCAACTGGCCTGGTCGAACCTCCGCTTCTACGTACAAGCGGCCGATATCTTTCTGCCATCGTTCAAGGCACAACAGATCGATTTCTGTCCTCCCGATGGGTACCTGCCGCTCAATCCGTCGGTCACGCGCTTGGGCGATCAACTCTTCGTCGCTCAACGAGCGATGAACTACGTCACGACCGAAAATGGCCTTCAATATCGCAGGCCCGAAGGGCAGCCGTTCATCACGCGGAATTTCCTGCTTCGTCTCAATACTGATCTTTCGGTCCGCTCCACCGCCGAAATTCTGCCGCCAAAAGACTTGCCACCGCCCGCATTTCCGCTCGTTCTAGGGTTCGACGATATTCGCCTGTTCAGCTGGCGCGGGGACTTGTGGGGCAGCGCATCTGCTAAGGAATTATCGCCCGAGGGGTGGCGCGAGCAAATACTGGCGCGTCTCGAACCCGAGGGCGAGTGCACGTATCGTATGGTGGATTGGCGAAAGCTTGAGGCTGATGGACCGAAGGCACACGAAAAAAACTGGATGCCGCAAGTCCAAGGCGAAGACTTAAGGTTCATCTATCTCTGCGACCCGACCCGGGTCGTGGCTTTCGACGGCCATACAATTCAGGAGAGCGTTGCCGAGATTTCAGCCGAGCACTTTCGAGGCGGCTCCCAGCTGGTTCCGTTCGATGGCGGCTGGCTCGCCCTGATTCACGTGCAGGTCCACGCCGAACAAAGACGATTCTATTTTCATCGGTTCGTCTGGTTCAACTGCTCAAATCACCTCGCGGGCGTCAGCCGCCCGTTCTATTTCAAGCGAAAGGGCGTGGAATTTGCGGTCGGCATGGCGTGGCATCCAGATCAAGAACGGCTTTTCATATCATTCGGCGTCGCAGATTCCCAGTCATGGATCGCTACCGTTGGTGCCGGCGACATTCGAGCCACGTTGGAACGAACCAGCGAAATCAGAGATGGCCGGGTCGGGCAGGTCGCTCCTTCCGAATAGGGATCAAAAGCGATCGATTTCCGAACGACGAAAATTGCCAATTCGACTCCCTACGCCCGCCCCGAGCGAACCGATGGTGTAATAGAGCCGTCCGGTCGTGCCGGTCGTGTCCTTGGCCGCGATCACGACCCGGCCGTTGTCGGTGATCGCGAGGCGCGCCGGCGCATGCCGCCCTCCACAAACAAAGGGCTCCAGCCGGTCACATCCTGGAGTCGCCCCACGTGTCAGCTATGTACCGTATCGGACCCCCGGCTCCTGGCGACGATCCTGTTCGGCAAGTTGGGTCAGCATCGCATGTCCCCGAACACGTCAACACGATGGAGATCTGGAGCTATGTAAGAGACGAGGGAAGGCCCCTCGGGACCGGCGATCAGGTGCCGGTTCCAAATCACCGCGAGCTGCTATCGTAAAGAGCGATAATGGTGAGCGTCGCGAAAGGCTGGACGTGATCCCGTCAGGTCAGGTCCAGAGAAACGAACGAAAGCGAACCGGTGACGATCAGGCACAAGCGTCACGCATTCGAAGATCGGGCGTTGGCGGTGATCGACACCATTAGGCGGCGCGGCATCCACCATCTCTTTACAGTCTTGCTGGATGGCAGTCAGTCGTTGATTTCCGGCGGGCTGGACCGATTGGAACGGGGCCCCGCTTGGAGACACACCGCCAATCGACGCCGATGACCCTGTGCACGATCTTGGCAAGCTCGGGATTTGCTCCACTTGCGCAAGTTGGTCGACGCTCTCTGCATCCGGGGTGCTAAGCCGGCGCGGTGCAACCGCCATGCAATGAACCTGGAGTTCTTCAATCAGCCCGATGTTCCACCAACCGCGCCAGTTGCGTGGGAACAAATCGAGGAAGCCGCCCAATGGCGGCAATCGAGAGTCTGGCGCGCAGCGTCTCACGCCTACCTCAGAGCGGCGCTGGCAGAGGCAAGCGATGAACGAATGCGTTACGATTGCGTCAAGTCACTCTCGAGAGGCCGCGGTCTATCTACGTCAATTCAGCGCCGCACAGGACGAGCACAATCGCGAACCGAAGAAGCGCCAATGTGCGCTCATGGGCAAAGCGCGCGACCTCGGCTCGTCCGATGACCGCATTATTGTTATCGTCGAGGATCTTTGCCTCTCCGGTTCGTGCGCGATGGCGCGTTCGGGCGTTTGCACGTCTCTCCGCCGAATTGGCGCTCACGAGCGTCGGTCTGGTACGCGGTCTCGGAGCCTTCTTGCGGCTCGCGCGCAACAACGTCGCATAGTGCCGCCTGATTGATCTGGACGGATTTACGGCTGATCCGGCATTGCCGACAGCATTTATCATCCGGCAGTGTTCAATGTTCGTCTCTTGCTGCGGCTCGAAGGCACGATGAGCGAGGCCGAACTACTGTGCTGCGGCCCGCCTCAACGGCGGAGTCCGCAATAAGGCGGTGCGGTCTGCCCGTTGGCTTCATCTGGGGCGAGACTGATGGCGAGGTCCGGTTCCATCCCGATGAAGCTGTCGTTACCGCCATTCGCCATCTTTTGCGCACGAGATGGGATCAAACTGCACGTTCGCGCTGAGGTCTGGGTCTTACGCCGCCATCCATCAGGACTTGACCAATCCTGTCTATGCTGGCGCCTATGTATATGGCAAAAGTGCCAAGAGAAAAGTCTCTAGCACTGGCGCGCTGCACGTGCTGAGGCCGCGCGCCTTAATACGATCAGCCAACAGAGCGTAACCGCCTGCTCGCGCTCGGACCTGATCCCGTCTCCGTCTGGAACGCGGGCACGACAACGCCGCGCGAAAGAGTTGCTGCGGACGGCCCTCGATGGGGTCATCATTAAAGTCAATCGCGATGCTGCTCATTTGACGCTGCGCTTGAAGGGCGGCGCGCTAGTGTCCCGAGTCACAAGTTCGCAATCATAGATTCGCAGTAGGTTCGCGTCGCGGTGCCAAGAATGGAGGCAAACAGCGACGGAGGCTGCAATGGCGGTCCTGCAACTTGCCCCCCTGATACTGAGCGATGATGAGCGTGCCGAACTGACGTCGCTGACGATGCGGCGAAAGACGGCACAGGCGCTGGCTCTGAGAGCCCGGATCGTGCTGGCCTGCGCGGAAGGCGGTCAGAATAAGGAGGTGGCGGCCAAGCTGGGCCTGGACCGATCGACGGTAGGCAAATGGCGTCGGCGTTTTGTGGAGCGGCGGGTGGACGGGCTACATGACGAGCCGCGCTCCGGGGCGCCACGCACGATTGACGACGCCCGCGTTGAAGCCGTGATCGTGAAGACGCTTGAGAGTTGCCCTGAGAACGCCACTCATTGGAGCTCCCGCGACATGGCGAAGACCAGCGGCCTATCGGTGTCGACGGTCCAACGCATCTGGCGGCCTTCGGGCTCCAGCCGCACCGGATGGAGACGTTCAAGCTCTCAACCGATCCGAACTTCGTGGCCAAGGTGCGCGATGTCGTGGGACTTTATGTCTCGCCGCCGGAGCACGCCATCGTTCTCTGCGTGGACGAGAAGTCGCAAATCCAAGCGCTGGACCGCAGCCAGCC
>NZ_KB902822.1:0-19529 GCF_000379585.1 Bradyrhizobium sp. WSM2793
CGCAACAACTCCTCCTTCGACTGTCCGAAGTCCGCCATGTCCGAGCACGAATCCGCCCCGCACAACGTCGCCGCCAACGCGATGAACAGTACTTCCAGCAGATCATGCCGGGCATTGTCCGCGCGCGGGTCCGGCAACCGCCGAAAGGCCTTTCTGAACTTCTGCATCCGACCCCCTCCGTCTTCCGGGAGTCGTCTTCAGAATCCGTCTTGCCTTCCAATGCAATAGCTAGACAAAACCCATATGCGATTCCCCTGCCCGCAAGCGGGAGAGGGAGCGCACCGTCCTCCGCGGCAAGATAATGAGCCCTACTTCCGCTTCGTCGGAGCCGGCGGCGTCACCATCGCGGCCGTGGGCTCGGGCGGTGTCAGATGCCGGGGCACGATAATGGTCTGGCCCGGCGTGAGCTGCGCGTTCTCTGCAAGCGAGTTGCTCTGCGCGAGCGTCCACAGCGGCACGCGATTGGCGGCGGCGATGCTCTCCATGGTGTCGCCGCGGCGCACCGGCACGCGCACGCCGCTGTCCCATAGCTCGACCAAGGTGTCCGCGGGGACGAGGTAGCGCAGCGGCACGGCATCGCCCTGGGTCTGCGGCGGAATGCGAGGCAGTTGCGTCACCATCTCGACGATCTGGCGATGGATGTCGTCGGACTTCTCGATGTTGATGTGCGAGACGCGCGCGTTTTCCTTCAGGTCGTAGCTCGCATAATGGCCGCGAAAGCCGGGGACCGCGACGACGTCGCCGCCGCCGAGCACGCTGTCGGACAAGAAGATGTTGATGAAGCGCTCGACATTGAGCGGCACGTCGCCGGTCGCATGCGCGGGATCGATGGCGATGACGAGGCTGATCGGGATGCTCTCCTTGGCCGCCATCTCGGAGATGACGATCGAGCACAGACCACCCATGGAGTGCCCGATCAGCACGATCGGCGCCGCCTTCTCCTTGTAGCTGGCGATGACGCGGTTGCCGATGAACCGGCAGAGGGTGAATTCATAGACATCGGCGGAAAAGCCGGCCTGTGTCAGCTTCTCGCCGAGCCGGTCCATGCCGGTCGAGAAGATCGGGCCCATGGCGCCACGGAACAGGTAGACGTTCGGCGGCGGCAACGGCTCGAACGGCGGAGGCGGCGGCGCTGCGGGTGCGGCCGCGTTGGCCTTGGACTTGGCAGGTGAGGCGGCGGCCATGCCGGGGCTCAGGGCGAGCAGCGCAACGGCTGCCAGCGCGACTAGTCGCCTCAAATCAATCATCAATCCAGCAGTCCCACGACGGGAGGCGATCACCTCCCCCGCGGGCTTAGTGACGGCCGATTGGGTGGAATTTGGGGCACGGAACCGGCCTCCATCTCTTCCGGGCGCGAACGCTCACCGCACGCCTGGCGGCGCGACCGGACTTTGCGACGATTTGGCCTCAGTCCTCGCTCGCGAACGGCTAAAATGGCAGCATCCGGTTCAGCAATTCGAGCAGCGTGCGCTGCTCGGCGTCGCTGAGCGGCGCCAGCATCTTCCGATTATAGGGCTCCGTCAGCCTTGCGCCCTCCGCAATGAGCTTTGTGCCCTTCGGCGTCAGCATGAGCTCGACGGCGCGGCGATCGGACTTCGAGCGGTTGCGCTTGATAAAGCCGGACGATTCCAGCTCGTTCAGGATCTTGATCAGGTTCGGCAGCCGCAGCCGGAGCAGGCTGGCGAGGCTGCTTGGCGGCACGCCGGGATTGTCGCGAATGACGGCGAAGATCGCATAGGTCGCGGGCGTCAGGCCCAAGGCGGCGAACTCCTCGTAGAAGCCTTCGAAGAACTTCAACTGCGCCAGGCGCAGCATGAAGCCGGGGGTGCGCTGCAGCGCGCGCAGGTCCAGCGATTTCTCCGTCTGCGGAGCGGACTTTTGCGGAGTGGATTTGGCTCCGGGTCTTAGAGGCTTCGAGCTCATGATTCTCAATCCTAGGGACGAATTGACACTCTCAAAAATAGCTATAAAATATAACTATTATTCAGCGGCACCAAGACCGCCCATGGGAGGGATCCAATGAACAGCAAATTCCTGCATAAATTGTGCATCTTGGCCGCAACCCTGACCGCGGCGCCGGCCTTCGCACAGGAGGTCGTGAAGATCGGCATCCTGAACGACCAGTCGGGCCCGTTCGCGAGCTACCAGGGCATCGGCTCGGTCGTCGCCGCCAAGATGGCCGTCGAAGACTATGGCGGAAAAGCCGCGGGCAAGGTGGTCGAGGTCGTCGCGGCCGATCACCAGAACAAGACCGACATCGGGATCGGCATCGCTCGGCGCTGGTACGAGAACGAGAGCGTCGATGCGATCTTCGACCTTCCGAATTCCTCGATCGCGCTCGCTGTCGCCGGCATGAGCGCCGAGAAGAACAAGGTGTTCGTCGGATCCGGCGCCGGGACGGTGCTTCTGACCGGTGAAAAGTGCACGCCGAACACGGTGCACTGGACCTACGACACCTATTCTTACGGCCGCGGTCTCGGCAAGGCGATCGTGCAGCAGGGCGGCAAGAAATGGTTCTTCATCACCGCCGACTACGCCTTCGGTCATGATCTGGAAAAGCAGGCCGCGGAAGCCGTGAAAGCGGCCGGCGGCGAGGTACTCGGCAGCGTACGGCATCCCTTGGGAACGGCGGACTACGCCTCTTTCCTGCTGCAGGCCCAGGCTTCGGGCGCGAACGTCGTCGGCTTCGCCAATGCCGGTGACGACACCATCACGTCGATGAAGCAGGCCGCCGAGTTCGGGCTGACCAAGGACCACAAGCTGGTCGGATTGATCCTGGGCATGAACGGGCTTCCCGCGCTTGGCCTGAAGTTTGCGCAAGGCGCGCAGATCATGAATCCGTTCTACTGGGATCTGAACGACGGCACGCGGGCCTTCGCAAAACGCTTCGCCGAGCGCATTCCGTCGAAGGCCTATCCGAACGACATGCAGGCCGGCGTCTATGCCTCGGTCATTCACTATCTCAAGGCGGTCGACAAGACCGGCGGCGCCAAGGACGGCAAGGCCGTCGTCGCCGCGATGAAGGAGATGCCGACCGACGATGCGCTGTTCGGCAAGGGCTATATCCGCAAGGACGGACGCAAGATCCACCCGCTCTACCTGTTGCAGGTCAAGTCGCCGGAGGAGTCGAAATCGAGCTGGGATCTGCTGAAGGTCGTCGCCACCATCAAGGGCGAGGACGCGTTCCGCTCGGAGAGCGATGGCCAGTGCCCGCTCAGCAAGCCCTAGAAGCGGAGCTGACCATGAGCGGCATCGCCTCCAGTCAGATCGACCCGTTTGCGCCTGACTTCCTGTTGAACCCCTATCCTGCCTATGAGGCGCTACGCGCGCTCGGGCCCGTCTTCGCGCTGGAGCGTTACGGCGTGTGGGCGATGGCGGGCTATGGCGAGGTCGAGCCGGCCTTGAAGGACTGGAAGACGTTCATCAGTGGCGAGGGCGTCGGGCTCAACGGGATGAACCCTGCGCTGCCAAAGCCACTGACGCTCCAGATCGATCCGCCCGACCACGACAAGGGCCGGCGGGTCCTCGGCCGCACGCTGTCTCCGGGTGTCGCGAGGAAGCTGCGCGAGACGTTTCAGCAGGAAGCGGAGAAGAAGGTCACGGAGCTGATCGACAAAGGCACGTTCGATGCCGTCACCGATCTTGCCGAAGCCTATCCGATGAAGGTGTTTCCCGATGTGATCGGCATCCGGGCGGACGGCCGCGAGAAGCTCTTGGCCTGGAGCACATTCGTGTTCGACAGCTTTGGCCCCGAGAACGAGATGCTAGCGGCTTCACGCAAGGCAGGCCTCGCCGCCCAGAGCTGGATCATGGACTGCTGCGCACGAGATGCGTTGCGGCCCGACAGCCTCGGCATGATGATCTACCAGGCGGCCGACGACGGCGAGATCACCGAGCACGAAGCGACCCACCTGGTGCGGCCATTCCTCACGGCGGGGATCGACACCACCGTCAACGGCATCGGCAACACCCTGCTCGCGCTCGCCACCCATCCGGATGAATACCGCAAGCTCCACCAACGGCCGGAGCTGGCGCGCAATGCCTTCGAGGAAGGCCTGCGCTATGATTCGCCGGTGCAGACGTTCTTTCGAACCACCTCGCGCGACGTCGAGATCGGCGGCGGCGTGATCCCGGCACACCGCAAGGTGCTGCTGTTCATGGCCTCGGCCAACCGCGATCCGGCGCGATGGGAGAGAGCCGACCGGTTCGAGGTCGAACGGACCGCGACCGGGCATGTCGGCTTCGGCGCGGGCATCCACGCCTGCGTCGGTCAGATGATCGCGCGTCTGGAAGGCGAATTGATCTTCAGCGAGCTCGCAAGGCGCGTGAAGACCATCGAACTCACGGCGGAGCCGAAACGCAGGCTCAACAATTCCCTGCGCGGGCTGGAGAGCATGCCGGTCCGCGTGACATCCGCTTAGGCGGCATCACGCGCGAGGATGCGCAACGGTTCAGTTCCGTGCCGGAGCAGCCGCGGCCGCCGAGCGCGCCTGCCCGGGCGAGCCGCGTTCGGCGACCGGGACAGCCGGTGCGCGCGAACGCATGATGGCGGCGTCGATCTCGGCGATGACACGGCGTTGGATCGCCTCGTTCTTGTCGATCGAGATGTGGCCGACACCGGTGCCGCGCACGTCGACATTGTCGAGCTTGCCGCGGAAACCGTCGGCACGCTTGACCGGCTCGCCGGGGCCGTCGCCGATATAGATGTTGATGTAACGCTCCGCGCCGGTCGAGAGCTTGGTCTTGAACACGGAATCGAGGCCGATCGCGAGCTTCACGGGCACGCCGAGCCGGTTGAGTTTTGCGATCATGTCCGGCAGCGCGGTCGCGCCGGAGGAATGGCCGACCAGGACGATGGTCTTGAGCCGGCCGGCCTTGTAGGCGGTCGCGGCTTCATCGGCGAGCGACGACCAGGACACGAAGTTGGCGACCGTCACCGGGATGCCCTGCGCCTGGAGCCGGGCACCGATGGTGTCGAGGCCGAGCGAGAAGATGTTGAGCACGCCGCGGAGCAGATAGACATGCGTGGTCGCGACCTGGGCCTGGCTCGGGGCCGCTCGGGCCGTGGTCGGGCTGATGGCAACAGCTGACAGCAGGAGCAGGCAGATCGCCCAGACACGGAGCGCGGACAACTGGCTGGCGCCGGCGGTGTGACGGCCGTTCGGTCTCATCGGTGTTTTCCCTGGGGACAATACGCTTTGCGATTGGCCGGAATCGTAGCCATGGCCTGCTCGCAGACGCAACAAAGAGCCGCGTGAATGGCAATCTTAGCCACAGCCCGTGACCATCGCGCAACACCTGCCCGAAACCTGCCACCGAAGCGCCTGTTTTGAGACCATTTTTCTCCGGGCAATTGCGGCCCGGCAAAGGCATTCCTATCTCAGGGCTCCGCTGACCCGCCGTTCCCGGCAGGTTCCAGCCTCCCCTCCCCAGTCCTACCGGCCCTCATGTCCTCCATCATCTCCGTCGCCAACCTGTCGAAGACCTATGGGTCCGGCTTCAAGGCGCTCAAAAACGTCAATCTCGACATCAAGCGGGGCGAGATCTTCGCGTTGCTCGGCCCGAACGGCGCCGGCAAGACCACGTTGATTTCCATCATCTGCGGCATCGCCAATCCGAGCGAGGGCCGCGTCCTCGTCGGCGGCGAGAACATCCAGACTTCCTACCGCAAGGCGCGCTCGCTGATCGGCCTCGTGCCGCAGGAATTGCACACCGACGCCTTCGAGAGCGTGTGGGCGACCGTGAGCTTCTCCCGCGGCCTGTTCGGCAAGCCGAAGAATCCTGATCACATCGAGAAGGTGCTGAAGGACCTCTCGCTCTGGGACAAGAAGGACAACAAGATCATCACGCTCTCCGGCGGCATGAAGCGCCGCGTCATGATCGCCAAAGCGCTGTCGCACGAGCCGCAGATCCTGTTCCTGGACGAGCCCACCGCCGGCGTCGACGTCGAGCTGCGCAAGGGCATGTGGGAGGTGGTGCGCACCCTCCAGCAGTCCGGCGTCACCATCATCCTCACCACGCATTACATCGAGGAAGCCGAGGAAATGGCCGACCGCATCGGCGTCATCAACAAGGGCGAGATCGTGCTGATCGAGGACAAGGCGACGTTGATGCAGAAGCTCGGCAAGAAGCGGCTGACGCTGCATTTGCAGGGCAGGCTCGACGCGCTGCCGGAGAGCCTTGACCATTACGAGCTGGAGCTCTGCGATGCCGGCGCGACGCTGGTCTACGATTACGACACCAAGGGCGAGCGCACCGGCATCACCAGCCTGCTCGGCGATCTCCGCACCGCCGGCATCCGCTTCAACGATCTCGACACGACGCAATCGTCGCTCGAGGACATCTTCGTCGATCTCGTGAGGACGTCATGAACCATCGCGCCATCCGCGCCATCTATCTGTTCGAAATGGCGCGCACCTGGCGCACGCTGCTGCAAAGCATCGTCTCGCCCGTCGTCTCGACCTCGCTCTATTTCGTGGTGTTCGGCGCCGCGATCGGCTCGCGCATCAGCCAGGTCGAGGGCGTCAGCTACGGCACCTTCATCGTGCCGGGCCTGATCATGCTCTCGGTGCTGACCCAGAGCATCGCCAACGCCTCGTTCGGCATCTACTTCCCGAAATTCACCGGCACGATCTACGAGATTCTGTCGGCGCCGATCTCCTATTTCGAGATCGTGCTCGGCTATGTCGGCGCCGCCGCGACCAAGTCGATCATTTTGGGCCTGATCATCCTGGCAACGGCCGGACTGTTCGTGCCGCTGCATATTCACCATCCGGTCTGGATGCTGGCCTTCCTGGTGCTGACGGCGGTGACGTTCAGCCTGTTCGGCTTCATCATCGGGATCTGGGCCGACGGCTTCGAGAAGCTGCAGATGATCCCGATGCTGGTGGTGACGCCGCTGACCTTCCTCGGCGGCAGCTTCTATTCCATCGACATGCTGCCGCCCACCTGGCGCACGGTGGCTATGCTCAACCCGGTCGTCTATCTGATCTCCGGCTTCCGCTGGAGCTTTTACGAGATCGCGGACGTCAGCATGTCCGTGAGCGTCGGCATGACGCTGGCGTTCCTGGTGATTTGTCTCGTCGTGATCTGGTGGATTTTTCGGACGGGGTATCGGCTGAAGAACTGACGCGTCATCACCGATAACAGTGGAAGCGGTGATACCCGTCATAGTATCCGTGGCAGCGGTGACGGTAGTGACGATGGGGAATGCCGAGCACGCCCTCGACTGCACCAACGGCGCCGCCGACGCCGGCACCGACGACGCCTCCGACCGCGCCGCCCACGGGGCCGGCAATCCGGTTGCCCTCGTACGAACCTTCCTGGGCGCCGCGGACGATGCCCTGGGCGTGGCCGGCCTGCGGCAGCGCCAACAGCGCGAGCAGGA
Organism: Bradyrhizobium sp. WSM2793; assembly: GCF_000379585.1. Taxonomy (NCBI): domain Bacteria; kingdom Pseudomonadati; phylum Pseudomonadota; class Alphaproteobacteria; order Hyphomicrobiales; family Nitrobacteraceae; genus Bradyrhizobium; species Bradyrhizobium sp. WSM2793. The sequence goes on from NZ_KB902822.1 coordinate 7,388, forward strand.
TGGCGGCGGCTGCGAACACCAGACGGAAGGCTAAACCGGCCGGCGACGGCGCGGCGGCGATGCGGGCTTTGTTCATCTTCGATCCCAAACGGTGAATGGCGGCGAGCGCCGCCTGTCGAGGCAGGTGATCGTCAACGCACCGGGCGGCCAAATGGTTGCGCCTTTGTGACGAATTGTCGGCGTTGTGAACGGGGCACCGCTCGCGAAAATGTCAGCTTCGCCGCGCGCGGCGCGGCACAAAGCGGCCTTGCTTACGCCTCGCGCCGCGTTAACGATGGGCAGGCAGGCCGCTGGAACGAAAGCCGGATTGCAGGCATATTGCACGCCGGGGACGGAGAGCCGCGGCGCCTAGCGTGAACAGGCCGGAGGCCAGGATTCAAATGCGTTTCCAGATGCGTTCATTTTTTATCGCTTTCACCTCACTGATGCTTTTGAGCGCAGGCAGCGCGCAAGCCAAGGTCGAGATCACCGTCGACAAGGACAATCAGCAGATGACCGTCGCCGTCGACGGCGTCGCGCGGTATCACTGGCCGGTGTCGACCGGCATCCCCTCGCGCGAAACGCCGAACGGCGCATTCCGCGCCTTCCGCATGGAAGAGGATCACTATTCCAAGGAATTCGACGACGCACCGATGCCTCACGCGATCTTCTTCACCAAAGTCGGCCACGCCATCCATGGCACCGACTCGGTCGGCCGTCTCGGTTCGCCGGCGTCCCACGGCTGCGTTCGGCTGTCGCGCCAGAATGCTTCGACGCTCTATGCGCTGGTGCAGCAGCAGGGCGTGCTCAACACCTCGGTGACGCTGACCGGCTCGGCGCAAGTGGCGCTGGCGCGCAATCCGCGCGGCCGCACCAACAATGCAGTCGCCCGCGCGCCGCAGCAGCCTGCCGAAGAGCAGTACGCGACCACCGGCGATCCCGTGAACCTGACGCCGCCGGCGCAGCCCGCCCGCCGCTACATGCCGCAGGACGACAACTACATCTATCCCGCCGACGGCAGCGACACCGGCGCGCGCTATCCGGCACCGCGCGGCACACGCCCGCTCTATGATGCGCAGGTCTACCAGCAGCAGCCGCGTCCCTATTACGACCAAGGCTCCGGCCAGCAGGGCTACTACTATCAGCCGCAGCCGCGGCAGGTTTACCAGCCGCGCGGCTATTACTATCAGAACTGAGGCGGCCGCGGCCGCCATCCGCCGCGCTCGCCGACCTGCATGTACAAATAGTTTCCTTTCGAGGCACCATGTCCTCACGTGCCGCGACCATTCTGATCGTGTTCTCCATGCTGATCGCGGGCCCGGCCATGGCCTTTGATATCGAGGCGCATCGCGGCGGGCGGGCGCTGCTGCCGGAAAACACCCTGCCAGCCTTCGCCAACGCGCTGTCGATGGGTGTGGACACGCTGGAGCTCGACGTCGGCGTGACCGCGGACGGCGAGGTCGTCGTCTCGCATGAGCGCGGGCTCAATCCTGATCTCGCACGCGGCGTCGGCGGGACTTACATTGCTCCGCCCGGCACGCCCTTGGTAAAACTGCGGCTGGACGAGGTCAGGACCTATGACGTCGGCCAAATCCGACAGGACAGTGCCTATGCGAAACAATTCCCCGACCAGCGCGCCCTGCCGGGGACACACATTCCCACCCTGAGCGAGCTGTTCGCGCTGGTGCGCAAGTCTGGCAACTCGCGTGTGCGCTTTAATATCGAGACCAAGATCGATCCGAACCGCCCCGACGAAACGCTCGATCCGCAAGCCTTTGTCACGAAGCTGCTGGGACCGATCGAGACCGAAACGTTTTCCGACAGGGTCATGATCCAATCCTTCGACTGGAGAACCCTGCAGCTCGTCCAGCAGCAGGCGCCGAAGATACCGACCGTGTACCTGACGCTCCAGCGCGGCACGGGCCAGACAGTCGCGCTGGACAAAGCCACCAATTGGACGGCGGGCTTCAGCCCGGCCGATCACGGCAGCTCGCTGCCACGGACGATCAAGGCGGCGGGCGGCACGATCTGGTCGCCCAATTTCGGCGACGTGACGGCGGCGCTCATCGCGGAGGCCCACGGACTCGGATTGCGCGTCGTGGTGTGGACGGTCAACAAGCGCGAAGACATGGCGCGGATGATGGAGCTCGGCGTCGACGGGATCATTTCCGACAGGCCCGACCTGCTGCGGGAGGTTGCCGGCGAGAAGGGCATTGTGCTGCCGGCGGGGACGCCGATCGTGCCGTAACCGTCGGTCTCGTGTCCCGGACGCGGTGCAGCGTGCAACGCTGCTGCGCTGCGTCCGGGGGCACGGAGACGATTGTCGTGCCGCCCTACTCTCCGTTCTTCAAACGCCGGTACAAGGCGCCCAGGATGTTGGAATAGTCGTCGGTCCAGACCCGCACCCTGTCGTCGGCTTCGGTCTGCTCCCAGACCTTCGAGGACGCGAGCCGACCGATGTCGGCCTCATCGCGCGCGGAGATGACGACGTCGGTCGAGAAGATGTAGTCGCCATCGCGCCCGGAATCCTCGTTGAAGACCCAGCTCTTCAAATCATTGGCGTCGGCGATGCCGACCACGACGGTCTCGAGATCGAGGTGCCGGTTGGAGACGTGCATCACCACGGCCCCGTGCGGCGCGAGCTTGTCCTTGTAGATCTTCATCGCCTCTTCGGTGGCGAGATGAATCGGGATCGCATCCGACGAATAGGCATCGACGATGATGAGGTCGTAGGCCCCATCGGGCTCCTTGGCGAAGGTGAGGCGCGCATCGCCGATCACCGGCTTCATGTCCGGCAGGCAGCTCGAGATGTAGCGGAAATTTTTGGGATCACGCGCAGCATCCACCATCGACTGGTCGATCTCGAAGAATTTCCAGTCCTCGCCAGGTTCGGCGGCGCAGGCGAGCGTACCCGATCCGACGCCGATCGCTGCGACCTTGAGCGGCGCGCCCTTGCGCTCGCGGATCGCGCTGACGGCCTGACCGATGCCGCCGTCCTTGTGATAGTAGGTGATCGGCTCGGGCCGGCCGGTGACCTCGGTGCCGTCATTGTTGCGGAAGCGCTCGGCGCCGTGGATGGTGGTGCCGTGCATCAGCACGTGGAAATAGCCGCCGGGCGTCACCACGATCTTGTGCACACCGAAGAAGCTGCGCACCGTCGTAACGCGACCTTCGTCCGCGGGATAAACCCGGATCAACGCCAGCGCGAGCGCGACGGTGGCGAAGATCTTCCAGCGGCCGGCATTGAGCGCCAGCGCCAGCAGCGCGGCGAGCACGCCGACGGCGCCGGCGACCCAGACGCGGTGATCCTCCAACCAGGTCGAGAGGCCGCCAGTGGTGTAGGACGGCGCAACCAGCGCAACCGCGAGCGCGGCGAGCACCAGCCAATACCATTTGACGACACCTGCGAGACGCTCGTTCGCGGACGGCCGGCACAGCGCGGCAAGCGCGATCAGGATCGGGTATTCGGCGATCCACGAGAAGGTGAAGGGAGCAACGAGGCCAGCAAAGAGACCGCCGACCATGCCGCCGAACGACAGCGCGACATAGAAACCGGTGAGATATCTGGCGGCCGGCCGCGTCCGCGCCAGCTCGCCGTGACAGGCCATGGCGATGACGAAGAAGCAGAGTTGATGGCCGCCGAGTGTCAGCAGCAAATTCTGCTCGCCGCCGAAGGCGAGCAGGACGATGACGCCCGCGATCGCGACCGGCTGCAGCATCAACATCCATTTGTGCGGCAGCAGCGGCCGCGACTGGAACACCACGACCCAGGTGAGCAGATAAAGCGACAACGGCAGCACCCACAGCAACGGCGCCGCAGCGACGTCGGTCGAGATGTGCGCGGTGACCGCGATGAGCAGGCCCGAAGGCACCGCGGCGAGGAAGATCCAGCGCAGCCGCGTCACGATATCAGGCGCCGGCGCGTTGACGTCCTCGGTTCGCGCATCGGCCACCGCCAGCTTCGGCGAGCGCAACAGCAGCACGCCGCAGGCGGCGATCAGGAGGATCAACAGGCCATAGCCACCGGTCCAGAGCCGGTTCTGCGCATGCAGCGTGAACATCGGCTCCAGCAGGAAAGGATAGGACAGCAACGCCAGGAAGCTGCCGATGTTGGAGGAGGCGTAGAGGAAGTAGGGATCGTGCCCGGCGGGATGGCCGGTGCGGACGAACCAGGCCTGCAGCAGCGGATTGTTGGCGGCAAGCGCAAAGAACGGCAGGCCGATCGAGACCACGAACAGGCCGAGCAGCCAGAACGCATAGCCCGAAGCCGGCGGCTCGCCATAGGCGGACGCAATGCCGAGCGGCAGCGTCACGAAGGCCGCGATCAGCAGCAGCAGATGCACGGCCACCGGCACGATGCGGCTCCTCGCCTGCATCAACAGATGCGCATAGGCATAGCCCGCCAGCAGCAGCGACTGGAAGAACACCATCGCCACCGACCACACCGCCGGCGAGCCGCCGAGCCGCGGCAGCACCATCTTCGTGAACAGCGGCTGCACCGAGAACAGCAGCAGCGCGCTGACGAAGATCGCAGCGGTGTAGACCGTCAGCAGCAGCCGGTTGCGCGAGGCGGACGGCTGCTCCGTGGCGGCAGGTTGCACGATCGAATCCATGGAAGCTCCAGCCTACATTCCCCGGCGGGCGCCGGACGCGCGCAATGGAGCACAAGGCGCCTGAACGGGCAATAAAGGCACTCGTGATGTTGCAGCGAGGAATGCCTGATATAGAGATGTCATTCCGGGGCGCGCGAAGCGCGAACCCGGAACCTCGAGATTCTCCGGTGCGGAGCCCGCACCATAGTTCGATGCTGCGCATCGCCCCGGAATGACGCCAGGGAAATCATGACCGAAACCGACGTCGTCATCATTGGCGCTGGCCATAACGGCCTCACTTGCGCCGCCTATCTCGCGATGGCGGGCCTGCGCGTGCGCGTGGTCGAGCGCCGCAAGGTGGTCGGCGGCGCCGCAGTCACGGAGGAGTTTCACCCCGGATTCCGCAATTCGGTCGCGGCCTACACTGTGAGCCTGCTCAATCCGCAAGTGATCCGCGACCTCAAGCTCACTGAACAGGGCCTGCGGATCGTCGAACGGCGCGCCCAGAACTTTCTGCCCGCGCCGGATGCCAGCTATCTCCTCACCGGCGAAGGGCGGACAAAGGCATCAGTCGCGCGGCTGAGCGCGCATGACGCAGACGCGCTCGACGGATTTTCGCGCGAGCTGGAAGACATCGCCGACGTGCTGCGGCAGTTCGTGCTCCGCGCGCCGCCGAACCTCGTCGACGGCTTCGGCACAGCGGCCGTTCGCGAAGGCGTCAACGCCTGGAAGACCGCCAACATCCTGCGTGGTCTCACGCTGGAACAGAGCCGCAGCCTGCTCGATCTCTTCACCCGCTCGGCCGGCGAGATGCTGGACGAGCGCTTCGAGCATGATTTGGTCAAGGCCCTGTTCGGCTTCGACGCCATCGTCGGCAACTATGCCAGCCCCTACGCCGCCGGCTCGGCCTATGTGATGCTGCATCACGCCTTCGGCGAGGTGAACGGCAAGAAGGGGGTCTGGGGCCACGCCATCGGCGGCATGGGCGCGATCACGCAGGCGATGGCGCGCACAGCGCGTGATCGGGGCGTCATGATCGACACCGATGCCGGCGTCCGTGAGATCATCGTCGAGCGCGACCGCGCCGTCGGAATCGTGCTGGAGAACGGTTCAACCATCCGCGCCAAATATGTCGCGGCCAATGTCAATCCAAAGCTGCTTTACACGCGGCTGGTCGCGGCCGACGCGCTCCCTGCGGACTTCCTCGCCCGCATCCGGCACTGGAAGAACGGCTCCGGCACCTTCCGCATGAACGTTGCGCTGGACCGCCTGCCCTCCTTCACGGCGCTGCCGGGCGAGGGCGATCATCTCAGCTCCGGCATCATCCTGGCGCCGAGCCTCGGCTACATGGACCGCGCTTATCTCGACGCGCGGGCGCAGGGCTGGAGCCGGGAGCCGGTCGTCGAGATGCTGATCCCCTCGACGCTCGACGACACGCTGGCCCCAGCTGGAAAGCACGTCGCCAGCCTGTTCTGCCAGCATGTCGCGCCGGAGCTTCCCGATGGAAAGTCGTGGGACGACCATCGCGACGAGGTCGCCGATCTCATGATCGCGACCGTGGACAAATACGCGCCGGGTTTTGCGGCGAGTGTGCTGGGCCGCCAGATCCTGTCCCCGCTCGATCTCGAACGGCAGTTCGGCCTCCTCGGCGGCGATATCTTCCATGGCGCGCTGACGCTGAACCAGCTGTTCTCGGCGCGGCCGATGCTGGGCCATGCCGATTATCGCGGGCCGTTGAAGGGCCTCTACCATTGCGGCTCCGGCGCCCATCCCGGCGGCGGCGTCACCGGCGCTCCCGGCCATAACGCCGCGCAGACGATCTTGAGAGATCACCGGTCGCTGTTCGGAAGCCGTGGATAGGTCTGTGGATGAGCTGTGGACTGGCCGTTGAATGATCTGTGGTCAGACCGAGGATACATGGGCCAGAACGCCGGGACTGAACTTGGGGAAAGCCGGTGGACAATCGCGGGACAAGCGGGTGGACGGGGTCCCGGCAAGCGGTGGACAATTTGTGAAGATCACTGAGAACGCTCGCCCGAAAACGACCTCGCCCGCCAGGGTATCCCCTCGCGGGCGGTGATCAGGAAAAACCTCAAAGAAAAATAGCCCCCGCTGGGAAATGGAGGCGGAAATTACTTCAAGGAGCTGCTAATCGAAGTGAACTTGTCGTTCAGGGTGACGCCCAGGCTGTTCACCACGGTGATGATCGCCAGAGCGATACCTGCGGCAATCAGGCCGTACTCGATCGCGGTTGCGCCGGACTCGTCCGACCAGAACTTTTGAACCATGCGCTTCAAAACTCGCCTCCGTTTCAATTCCAAGCTGTGTTGGTTGGTTTCCACATCCGCAAAGATACGGGGCGCAACCTACAGCCCGGTTAACCGGGAACCGCAACTTGTGCGGAAAAATGGCGACGAAAGCTCCAAAAATTGAACTCAACGGAACCCTGAATGCAGCCTTCTCCAACCCATCGCGCCAGCTTTTCGATCGGCAGCGAGGCCGACGCCAGGCGCGTCGTCGACGTGCTCACCGAGGTGTTTTTCGACGGCGATGCGGCGGTTGCCGCCTTCGAGCGGCCCGACGGACCATGGGACGTCACGCTCCATTTCGCCGAGGCGCCCGATCAGGCTTGGCTACGCGAACTCGTTGCAACTTCAGCAGGAAATGCGATCGCCGCGACGCTTCTCTTCGACACGGTCGAGGCCAAGGACTGGGTCAAGGCCAGCCTGGAAGATCTCGTCCCGGTCCCGGCCGGGCGCTTCGTCGTCCACGGCAGCCATGACCGCGACCGCGTGGCGCCGAACAAGCTCGCCATCGAGATCGAGGCGGCGCTCGCCTTCGGCACCGGCCACCACGGCACCACCCGTGGCTGTTTACTGCTGCTTGACCATGTCCTTAAGAGTTCCCGTCCGAGGAACCTGCTCGACCTCGGCACCGGAACCGGCGTCCTCGGCATCGCGGCGGCGAAGGCGCTGCATCGCGCGGTGCTCGCCTCCGACATCGACCCGCCGTCGGTGCGGGTGGCGGCCGAGAACGCGGTAATGAACGAGGTCGGCAACCAGGTCCGCGTAATACGCGCCACCGGCTTCGCCGCGCCGGATTTCGAAAAGGCCGGTCCGTTCGACCTGGTGCTGGCCAACATCCTCGCCAACCCGCTCAGGCAATTGGCGGGCCCGATGGCGCGGCATCTCGCGCCCGGCGCACGTGTCATCCTCTCCGGCCTGTTGACGCACCAGGCCCCGGCCGTGATCGCCGCCTACCGCGCGCGCGGCCTCGTGCCGTTGAAGCATCTGCGGATCGAGGGGTGGAGCAGCCTGTTGCTGCGGAAGGTGTCGTAGGATGGGTTAGCCCTGCGATTGCGCAAAAGCGCAATCACTCGGCGTAACCCACCTCTTTTGTCACCGCGGGAAAAGACGTGGTGGGTTACGCCTTCGGCTAACCCATCTCACGAAATTCCGCCGCGCTACTCCGCGGGCTTCTCGTCCCGCCGCATCGGAGGCTCGTCCTGCAAGCTACGCCTCGCGCGACGCTCGGCGATACGGTCGATCATCTGGCGCATGACGCCGCGCGGCTTCTTCGGTGCCGCCGCAGTCGGGGCGCGACGCACCGGCGGCGTAATCTTCTCAAACGTGAACGCTGGCATCGTGTGTCCCCTCGCCGTTGAGATGAACCACCTGCTCGAATTTCCCTGTCATCCGGACGAAGCGCAACTGCCGCATCCTTTACTCCACTCAATTCGAATGGAACCATTCAAGCACAGTCCATGCCAGATGCGATGCGAATGCGTCCAGATTGCGGACTCGTCCCCATGATCCTAAAGTGATCCACCATGTTCGAAGCACACTTCCAGACATTCGAGGAGCCGGAGGGCGGCGTCGCATTGACGGCGCGGCTCGCTGCCCTTCGCGAAGAACTCGCCCGCCGCAAGCTGACCGGCTTCGTGATCCCGCGCGCCGATCAGCAGCAGAACGAATATGTGCCGCCGTCCGAAGAGCGGTTGGCCTGGCTGACCGGCTTCACGGGCTCGGCGGGACTCGCGGTGGTGCTGACCCAGGAGGCCGCATTGTTCGTCGACGGCCGCTACACGCTTCAGGCCGCCAAGCAGGTCGACGCGAAGGCCTGGGCCGTGGAATCGCTAATCGATCCGCCGCCAGAGAGCTGGGTGTCCGCGCATCTGAAGGCCGGTGACCGCCTCGGATTTGATCCGTGGCTGCACACTTTTGCGGCAGCCGAGCGCCTGTCCGCCGCCTGCGCCAAGGCCGGCGCCGAGTTGGTCGCCGTCGACAGCAATCCAATCGACGCGGTCTGGCAGGACCGCCCGCAGCCGCCGATCGCCCCCGTCGCCGTGCACAGTCTGCAGAATGCCGGCGTCACTGAAGCCGAGAAGCTGACGCAGATCAGAGCCGAGATCGTCAAGCTCGGCGTCGACGCGCTGGTGCTATCGGACAGCCACGCGGTGGCCTGGACCTTCAACATCCGCGGCGCCGACGTCGCGCACACGCCGCTGCCGCTGTCCTATGCGCTGGTGCCGAAGGACGGTCGCCCCACCATCTTCATCGACCATCGAAAACTCTCCAACCTCACGCGCGACCATCTCGAGCAGTCCGCCGACGTGCGCGAGCCCGATGCGATGGCGCCGACGCTGATGGCGCTGGCCAAAAGCGGCGCTGCGATCGCGCTCGACGGTGCCACAGCGGCCGATGCGCTCAGCCGCCTGATCGCGGGCGCCGGCGGCAAGCCGGTGCGCGGCAGCGATCCGATTGCGCTGCTCAAGGCAGTCAAGAACGCGACCGAGATCAAGGGCACGAAGACGGCCCATGTGCGTGACGCCGTGGCGCTGGCACGCTTCCTCGCTTTCATTGATCGCGAGGCCGCAAGCGGCAAGCTCACCGAGATCGACGCAGTCGAGGCGCTGGAGACACTCCGCCGCGACACCGGCGCGCTGAGGGACGTATCGTTTCCGACCATCTCCGGCACCGGCCCGAACGGCGCCATCGTGCACTACCGCGTCACCCGCAAGAGCAACCGGCGGATCGCGCCCGGCGATCTGCTGCTGATTGATTCCGGCGCGCAGTACGAAGACGGCACCACGGACGTCACCCGCACCATGGCCGTGGGCGAGCCGACGGACGAGATGCGCGACCGTTTCACCCGCGTGCTGCGCGGCCATATCGCGATCGCGCGCGCCGTCTTTCCGGACGGCACCACGGGCGCGCAGCTCGACACGCTGGCGCGGCAATATCTCTGGGCCGCCGGCGTCGATTTCGAGCACGGCACCGGTCACGGCGTCGGCAGCTATCTCTCGGTGCACGAAGGGCCAGCGCGGATCTCGAAGCTCGGTACCACACCGCTGAAGCGCGGCATGATCCTCTCCAACGAGCCCGGCTACTACAAGACCGACGGTTTCGGCATCCGCATCGAAAACCTCGAGCTGGTGGTGGCCGCCGACATCAAGGGCGCCGAGAAGCCTATGAACGCGTTCGAGACGCTGACGCTGGCGCCGATCGACCGCCGCCTCATCGATGTCGCGATGCTGAGCCGCGACGAGCTCGGCTGGCTCAACGCCTACCACGCGCGCGTCCGGGCCGAGGTACGGCCCGCGCTGGACGAGGCGACACAGACCTGGCTCGATCAGGCGACGGCAGAGCTGAAGGCGTAGGGTCACCCTGCCGCAGCGCGCATGGCGCTACGCCGTTTGCGCAACGCTGTTTTCCCGACACGGAGGCTAAAGCGAATATCGCGCCTCCAGCATAACCATCCCGGAATCCGTATAGCCGCATTCCGAAACGCCGATATCCGTCTTGCGCGAGCGCGCTACAGTCGATTCGAACTCGAAAGACGGACACCAATGCACGGCATGATCAGCAAGCCGCCGGGAGCGGCGGCCAACCTCGCGACGTCGCGCCTGGTGCTGCTGTTGCTGGTCGTGATGACCGGGATCGCGCCGATCTCGCTTTATATCCTGGTTCCGGCACTGCCGGTGCTGGCGACGAATTTCGGCAGCGACATCTCGATCGCGCAGATGACGGTGTCGCTCTACATGGTCGGCATCGCGCTGTCGCAGCTCATCATGGGACCGCTGTCCGACCGGTTCGGACGACGCCCTGTGCTGCTCGGAGGGCTGGCGCTGATGGTCGTGGCCAGCGTCGCGTGCATCTTCGCCGAGACCTTGCCGCAATTGATTGCCGCGCGCTTTTTCCAGGCGCTCGGCGGCGCCTCCGGCATGGTGATCAGCCGTGCCATCATCCGCGACATCTACGAGCGCGACCGCGTCGCCTCGATGATCAGCCTCGTGGTCGCCGCGCTGATGATCGGGCAGATGGTTTCGCCGCTCACCGGCGGCCTGATCGAGACCGCGTTCGGCTGGCGCGCGATCTTCTACGCCATCACCATCGCCGCGATCATTGTCGCCGCCGGCATCGCGGTGGCGCTGCCCGAAACGCGGCGCAGCCGCGCCGCCGGCAGCGGCTTCCGCGGCGACGTCGGCATCTTGATCCGCAACCGCGCTTTCGTCGGCTATGTGATGTGCCAGGTGCTGGCCTCGCAGATCATCTTCACCTTCGCAGGCGGCGGCCCCTACATCGTGGTGACGCAGATGGGCCGCAGCAGCGCCGAATACGGCGCCTGGTTCGCGACCTCGGGCTTTGCGTTTCTCGTCGGAAATCTGCTCTGCGTGCGCTTTGCGCCGCGGCATTCGCTGGAAAAGCTGATCTGGTTCGGGCTCGCCCTTCAGCTCGCCGGCAGCCTTGCGAACCTGCTGTGGAGTTTGATCGGCTGGAACGAGGCGCCGGCCTGGCTGTTCGGCACGCAGATGATCGTGATGGCCGGCAATGCATTCGTGATGGCGAATTCGGCCGCCGGCGCCATCAGCATCCGCCCCGAGGCCGCCGGCACCGCCTCCGGCACGATGGGCTTCCTCCAGCAGGGCATCGGCGCGCTGATGTCGCAATTCGGCGCCTATCTCGGCGGCCACTCCGCCACGACGCTGCCGCTCACCGCCGCAGTCCTCGCGATCTCGCTGCTCTGTGCCTGCGTGATGATCTTCGTCGTCCCCCGCCGCAAGATGACGGTGAGCGAGACGCTGATCAAGCAGGCGGAAGAGGAAGAGAGTGGGATGATGTGAGGGAGGCTATGCGCGTTACCCTTCCCCTCTCCCCTTGTGGGAGAGGGTGGCTCGCCGCGGAGCGGCGAGACGGTGAGGGGTCTCTCTCCACGCAGATCACTCTCAGTCGAGTTTGTGGATACGACCCCTCATCCGGCGCTTCGCGCCACCTTCTCCCACAAGGGGCCTGTTGCGTTATCGGTCTTGGAGGCTGAGGACATGAGGAGAGAGGGGCGCGGTCACGGCAATTGCCAGCGAGGTCTCTAGTGTTCGCCCTCGGCGGGCGGTTCAGGCCGCGATCGTGGCCCACCGCCTCATGTTGAAAGCGATCGAGGCGAGCAGGACCTGCCCGCTTGCCTTCATCAGACCAACGTAGCGGATGCAGGTCAGTCGCATGCGGCGTTTGAGAGTGGCGAAGGTGGTCTCAACCTGGGCTCGTCGGCGCGCGATGAGGCGGTTGTAGCGTTTG
>NZ_KB902823.1:0-19082 GCF_000379585.1 Bradyrhizobium sp. WSM2793
AATTTCGACGTCGTGCTGCCCGGTCTCGGCCGCAAGGACGAGATCGGCGAGATGGCCGGCGCGGTCGAGGAGTTCAAGGTCCAGGCCGTGGCAAAAGCCGAGCGCGATGCCGCCGCCAGCGAAGCCCAGAACAGGGAGGCGAGCGCTGCCCGCCGCTCCGAGCTGATCCGCTTTGCCGATGATTTCGAGAGCGCGGTCGGCGCCATCGTCTCCAACGTGTCGGCCTCGGCCGTGCAGCTGGAATCGGCGGCGTCCACGCTGACCCGCACTGCCGAGACCACCCAGAGCCTGTCGAGCCAGGTCGCCGGCGTGTCCGAGCAGGCATCGTCCAACATGCAGTCGGTCGCCACCGCGACGGAAGAGCTCTCGGCCTCGGTCGAGGAGATCGGCCGTCAGGTCCGCGATTCCAGCCGGATTGCGGAAGCTGCCGTGGTGCAGGCCAAGGAGACTGACGGTCGCATCGGCAAGCTGTCGCATGCCGCCCAGCAGATCGGCGAAGTCGTCAAGCTGATCACCGCGATTGCCGAGCAGACCAACCTTCTGGCGCTCAATGCCACCATCGAGGCGGCACGGGCCGGTGAAGCCGGCCGCGGCTTTGCGGTGGTCGCCAGCGAAGTGAAGTCGCTGGCGAGCCAGACCGCGAAGGCCACGGACGAGATTTCCTCGCACATCACGGGCATGCAGGGCGCTACCGCCGAATCGGTTGCCGCGATCAAGGAGATCGGCGCGACCATCGGCCAGATCTCGTCGATCTCGACCTCGATCGCGAGCGCGGTCGAGCAGCAGGGCGCGGCGACGCAGGAAATCGCGCGCAGCGTCCAGACCGTCGCGCAGGGCACCCAGACCGCGGCCACCGACATCGGCGAGGTCAACCGCGGCGCCGCCGAGACCGGCTCGGCCTCGGAGGAAGTGCTGCACTCGGCCAAGACGCTGTCATCCGAAAGCACCCGCCTGCGCGCCGAGCTCGATCGGTTCATGGGCAATATCAGGGCGGCGTAGCGGACCGCGGAAAGAACGCGTAGGGTGGATGGGCGAAGCGTGATCCACCACCGTGATGTCACGGCTGGGAGCCGAGTGGTAGATTACGGCTTCGCCTAACCCACCCTACAAATCTCACTCCCTCCCGAACGCCCGCTTCAGCTCCAGCTTCGCCTTCTCCAATCGCGTGCGCTGCGTCTTTGGCAAGGTCTTGCCGGCGCGGTTGATGTAGAAGGTCAGCATCGACAGCGCCGAGCGATAGGCGCCGGTCTTGCGGCGTGAGCTGTGCTCGGCCGATCGCTTCAGCGACGTCGCGATCTTCTTCGGGCTGGTCAGCTTGAACACGCCGCGCTTCAGGTCGAGCGCGTCGCTCTGCTTCGTCACGCGCTGCGACCAGCGCTTCGGCGCAGCGCGCTTCGCGCGCGTCCGCACGGTGCCGCGCTTGGCGCTCGTCGACCTGCGCGCGGCTGTTTTGCGGGATTGTGTCGTCTTTCTGACATGAGCCATGCGTCAACTCCTTGCGGCTCCATCGGAAACGAGCGGTATGAAGGGCCGTTCCCATGGGAACCCGGCCTCGCCGCAGACGTTGTCGCAGGTGGCAGGCGGAATGCCGCACCCCGATGATCGGATCGACCCCGTCCACATCATGTGAACCGGGGGCGCTTCCATTGATCAGACAACAACCTGATGGAATTGCAGCAAAGCCCAGCGCCGAACTATGCTCCTGTGGTCGCGGCAGCCCCGGCCGATCGCATCGTCGAGACCAGTATCCCCGCGCGGCTCGACGCGCTGCCCTGGAGCGGGTTTCACACCCGCGTCGTGCTGGCGCTCGGCATCACCTGGATCCTCGACGGGCTCGAGGTGACGCTGGCCGGTGCGCTCTCCGGTGCGCTGAAGCAGAGCCCGTCGCTGCAATTCTCCAATCTCGATCTCGGTATTGCCAATTCCGCCTATCTCGCCGGCGCCGTGCTCGGTGCTCTCGGCTTCGGCTGGCTGACTGACCGCATCGGCCGCAAGAAGCTGTTCTTCATCACGCTGGCGCTCTATCTCTCGGCGACGGCCGCGACCGCGCTGTCATGGGATGTCGCCAGCTACGCTCTGTTTCGCTTTCTCACCGGCGCCGGCATCGGCGGCGAATACACCGCGATCAACTCGACCATCCAGGAGTTGGTGCCGGCGCGCTATCGCGGCTGGACCGATCTCGTCATCAACGGCAGCTTCTGGATCGGGGCGGCTATGGGCGCAGTGGCGTCCATCGTGCTGCTGGATCCTGCTGTGATCAGCCCCGATCTCGGCTGGCGCCTGGCTTATCTCATCGGCGCGACCGTCGGCCTCGTCGTGCTCCTGATGCGGATGTGGATTCCGGAGAGTCCGCGCTGGCTGATGATCCATGGCCGTCCCGATCAGGCCCATGCGATCGTCGACGAGATCGAACGCTCGGTGATCGGACGTGATCAGGATACGAGCGACGGGCGCTTCATGAAAATCCGGCTGAAGATGCGCGATCACACGCCGATCCGCGAGGTCGTGCATACGCTGTTCTCGGCATACCGCCAGCGCGCGCTGGTCGGCCTCGTGCTGATGAGCGCGCAGGCGTTCTTCTACAATGCCATCTTCTTCACCTTCGCGCTGGTGCTGACCGATTTTTACGGCATAAGCGCCGATCATGTCGGGTGGTACCTGCTCCCGTTCGCCGCCGGCAATTTCCTCGGGCCCCTGCTGCTCGGCCGGCTGTTCGATACGCTCGGCCGCCGAGTCATGATCATGTTCACCTATGGCGTATCGGGCCTGTTGCTGGCGATCTCCGGCTATCTGTTCTCCATCGGTATGCTCACCGCGCAGGGGCAGACCATCGCCTGGATGGTGATCTTCTTCTTCGCCTCGCCGGCCGCGAGCGCGGCCTATCTCACCGTCAGCGAGACCTTTCCGCTCGAAGTTCGCGCGCTGGCGATCGCGGTGTTCTACGCGGTCGGCACCGGCATCGGCGGCGTGATCGGGCCGGCGCTGTTCGGCGTATTGATCGACACGGGATCACGCACCAGCGTGTTCGCCGGCTATCTGCTGGGGTCATTCCTGATGATCGCAGCCGCGATCGTGGCTTGGCGCTATGCCGTCCCTGCGGAGCGCAAATCGCTCGAACAAATCGCGCGGCCGCTCGCCTTTATGGAGTAGACTGATGAAATCAGAATTTGCAGAAATGGCGTTGGACCAGAAGCGCACCATGCCTGACGACGAAGCACCCGATGCGGTACCGGTTCCGCATGCGCTGGTGCCGCATCTCGACGAGACCGCAATACTGCTCGACATCGACGGCACGCTGCTCGACCTGATGCCGACGCCGCGCGAAGTATGGGTGCCGCCGGGCCTGTCGGACACGCTGAATCGGCTGACCGAGCGTACCTCCGGCGCGCTGGCGCTGGTCAGCGGTCGTTCGCTCAACGACATCGACCTGATCTTCGCGCCCGATGTGTTCCGCGCCGTCGCCGGCCACGGCGCGGAGATGCGGCTGTCGATCGACAATGAGGCCGATGACGTGCACGCGCCGCCGCTGGACAAGGAGCTGAAGCGGCGCCTGGCCGCGATCGCCAAGCTTTCGCCCGGCATTCTGCTCGAGGACAAGGGCTATTCGCTCGCGCTGCATTACCGCCTCGCGCCGCACGCGGAGAAAGCGATCTACGAATCGGTCTCGGTGATCCGCGCCGACCTGCCCAATGCGCCGATCGAAGTGCTGCCCGGCAAGTTCGTCTGCGAGATCAAGCATTCCGGATTCACCAAGGCGACCGGCGTGCGCGAATTGATGAAGCGGGAACCGTTCAAGGGACGGCGTCCGATCTTCATTGGTGATGACGTCACCGATGAAACCGTGTTCGCGATCATGCCCGACATGAACGGGCTTGCCTTCTCGGTCGGCCGCCGTGCCATGGGCGTGAATGGCCATTTCGACACGCCGAACGATGTGCGTGCATTCCTCGCCCGCCTGCTCGACCCGAGGTGAAACAAAGGCAGCGCCATGTCGCGGACATGATGCTCTGGGAACGGCGCCGCCGCGCGCTGCAACGCGTGCTGCGCAACATGCCCGCACAAGCTGTCTTCGCAACGAAATCTAGGGTTCCCGAAGCGAAACCAGTTCCAACGCGCGTGCCCGATTTTGGTTTCAATTGGTTGAAACGATGATCAGGAACCATATTGATGAACGGCAGTTAAACGGGGTGGAATGAAACAGGAGGGGACGACCTGTGAACTTAGTCGTCGTTTCGAATCGCGTCGCCCGCGGCAAGCCTAACGAGCCCATGACGGGCGGCCTCGCGGCGGCCTTGTTGCCGGTTGTGGAACATTCGGGCGCGATCTGGGTGGGTTCTTCAGGCCGTGTGCGTGACGGCCATCAGAAGGAACCGTTCGCTGAGATCGAAGCGCTCGGATCGGGCGCGATTGCGACGTTGGATCTGCCGGCGGCGCATTACGGCGGCTATTACGAAGGCTTTGCCAATTCGGCGTTGTGGCCCGCGCTGCATTCGCGCAGCGATTTGATCCGCGTCTCGCGCGACGATTACGTCAGCTATCGCGAGGTCAACGCCTTCATGGCACGCGCCTTGATGCGCTTCCGAAAAGCCAAGACTGCGTTCTGGGTGCAGGACTATCATTTCCTCGCGCTCGGCGCCGAACTGCGTGATCTCGGCCTCGACGATCCGATCGGCTTCTTCCTGCATACGCCGTGGCCGGTCGCCGCGGTGATGCAGGGCGTGCCCAATCATCGCGAGCTGATCACGGCAATGCTGGCCTACGATCTCTTGGGCTTCCAGACCGAGGAGGATTGTCAGAATTTTCTCGGCTATGTCGCGAGCGAGCTTGGCCTCGCCGTCGAGGACGGCGTTGCGATTTCGCAGCATGGCCGCACCCGCTGCGAGGTCTTCCCGATCGGCATCGATGCGGAGAAGTTCGCCCAATACGCGGCGAAGTCAGCCTCGCATCCCGACGTGTCGCGGCTGCGGCGCAGCCTCAACGGCGAGCGCCTCGCGATCGGCGTCGACCGGCTCGACTATTCGAAGGGCCTCGTCAACCGCATCAGCGCGTTCGACCGGCTCTGGACCGAACAGCCGCAATTCTCGCGCAGCATCTCGCTGCTCCAGATCGCCAACCCCTCGCGCGGCGGCATCGAGGCCTATGGCAATCTGCAGAACGACGTCGCGCGCCTCGTCACCGACGTCAACGGCCGCCACGGCGAGGTCGACTGGACGCCGATCCGCTATTTGAACAAGGGCTTCAGCCAGGCGGTGCTCGCAGGGCTCTACCGGACCGCGCAGATCGGCGTGGTGACGCCGCTGCATGACGGCATGAACCTCGTCGCCAAGGAATATGTCGCCGCGCAAAACCCGGCCGATCCCGGCGTGCTGGTGCTGTCGAAATTCGCAGGCGCGGCCAACGAGCTCGACGCCGCGCTGGTCGTCAATCCGCATGACATCGACGGCATGGCCCGGGCGATCGCGATCGCTGCCGCGATGCCGCTCACCGAGCGCAAGATGCGCTGGGACGCGATGATGAAGAAGCTGCGCGGCCACACCATCCAGCAATGGTCGGCCGATTTCGTCGCCGAGCTCGAGAAGTGCCGGACCGAGAAGGCCGCGGTCGCCCCGCTCGCCGCGCAGCCGCCGCAGGCATTGCGCTGGCTGAAGTCGGCGATATCAGGCGTGAGGCTGATTTAGCTCTCACGAGCTTGCTCGATGCTCGTCCCCTCTCCCCTTGCGGGAGAGGGTGGCTCGCCGCATGTGCGGCGAGACGGGTGAGGGGTTTCTCTCTCGCGTAAATCTTCCGAAGCATATTTCGTTGATGCACACCCCTCATCCGGCGCTTCGCGCCACCTTCACCCGCAACAAGGGGAGAAGGAAAGAGGACATCAATAACAATACGACACCCCATCCAGGATCGCGCATTGCCGCTTGTTCGGCGCGTTCGGATCGTCCATTGGCACCATGCCCTTGCCCTGGCCGACGAACACGCCGGGCCCGACATGCACCGAGCTCTTGTTGCCGATGATCACGCTCGGATGCGGCGAAGCGCTCGAGCGCGTGCCGTCCGGCCAGATGATGGCATCGCCCGACAGCACCCCGCGCCGGCCGTCATTGCAGCTGACATCGACGCCTTGCCGGGTGCAGACCTGCGCGGCGGCGGGCACGGCGAAGGCGGAGCCAAGGGCCGAAATCAGGCTGAGGGCGGCGATGGTGCTTCGGATGGTCATGGCGTCCCCGGTCGTGTTTGCTGTTCTTGCGTGAATCGTCGCGCCAAACCCGTCACCGGTTCAGCCGGCAGGCGGGTCATGGCATCTGCCGTGTCGGATATTATCCCGTAAATACAACATCTTACGGAAAATTCACCCGATTTCCCCGCGGTCTCTTGCAAAATCATCGGCGCCCCTTCAAGAGAGGGCGCTCCGGAGAGATGGCCGAGTGGCTTAAGGCGCACGCTTGGAAAGCGTGTGTGCGGGAAACCGTACCGTGGGTTCGAATCCCACTCTCTCCGCCACCGGTCCTTAAATTCCAGGAAATTCCGGGCAATCTAGGCGCCTTCCGCCGCTGTACCCCTGCTCCTACCCATTAATCATATTGGCCCTTCTTGGTGGGGCGCAAATGCTCCGGGCGATAAGCTTTGGGCATGCTCGAAAAGCTCAGCGCCGCCGCGATCACTCGAAAGCCAGAATATCGGAAGCCCGGCCGATACGCCGACGGCGGGGGCCTCTATTTGCAGGTGACGGCTCGGAAGACCGGCGGGGTCACGCGAGCTTGGCTCTTCCAATATTCCTGGAAGGGCAAAGTACGGCAAATGGGGCTTGGCTCCTTCGAGCAGGTCACGCTTGCTCAAGCTCGCAAGCGCGCGAAGGCGGCTCGCGAAAAGGTAGCCGATGGCATCGATCCGATCGCTGAGAAAACTGCCGAGCGACGAGCAGCCATCGTTGAGGTCGCGCTGCCAAAGAGCTTCCAGGCATTCGCTACCGAATACATCGCGACGCATTCGCCTTCTTGGCGCAATGATATCCATCGCAAGCAATGGACTTCGACGCTCAAGGCCTATGCCTATCCGATCATCGGCAATATGAACGTCGCTGAGATCGAGACCGCCGATGTGTTACGCGTCCTGAAGCCGATCTGGGCAACGAAGCTGGAGACGGCCGATCGGGTGCGCGGCCGAATTGAGAAAATCCTTCACGCGGCAAAGGCGGCCAAGCTGCGCTCGGGCGACAATCCGGCGATTTGGAAAAATCATCTAGACCACCTTTTGCCGAGCAAGAAGAAAGCGGAGCGGCACCATCCGGCGATGCCTTATGCCGATCTGCCCGCATTCGTACGCGAACTCGTCGAGCGCGATGGAATTGCACCGCGGGCTCTGGAGATGCTGATCTTGACAGTCGCGCGGACGGGATCGCTGATCGGTATGCGCGATACCGAGCTTGACCTTCGCAATGCCCACACTTGGACCATCCCTGGCGAGCGGATGAAGGGTGGCAAGGAGCATACGGTTCCCCTTTGCCAGCGCGCTCAGCAGATTATCCGCAAGATGCCGCGCGAGAAAGGCAGCCCTTTCCTATTCATGGGGCAGAAACCCGGCAGTCACATCAGCAATATGGCCATGCTAGAGTTGATGCGGAAAATCGCGCCGGCTTATGTACCCCACGGCTTCCGCTCCAGCTTCACCGATTGGGCCAATGAAGAGACCGACGCCAAGCACGAAGTCATCGAGATGTGCTTGGCGCATACCATCAAGAACAAGACCGAGGCAGCTTATCGGCGCGGCGAGCTACTGGAGAAGCGGCGCGCTCTTCTAAGCGAATGGGAGGCCTATCTCTATGGGGTTTGAATTCAAATGCCGGTCTGATGAGGAATTGGCGCTGATGACCCGCGATGAGGCTCGCGCTGAGAGCAAGCGCCTTAGGGAATATGAGCGCGAGCTTCGCTCCGAATTGAAGCGCATCCAAGCCGCTCAGAAGTTGGTCCCAAAATATCGAGGAGGGCGCAACGGGGGGACGCGGACTAAATCGGGAGATCAAAATCATCTGGCAGCGATGAAGGCACTCAATTTATACCAAGCATGGGCAAATCGTAGGAAGCGCGATGGTCTCAAGTCTCGACTACCCGACGCCCAGAAGGAGAAGATCATTGAGGCCGCGAGAGCTGGCCTGCCCCTTTCATCCCAGGAGCAGGTGCGCAAGCTCTTCAATGATCATCGCGCATATAGCGAGGAGAAAGTAACCGTCCGGGGATACGTGCATCGCGTGCGCGGCCCTGATTATCTTTGAACATTAGAAGTCAAAATTTCTGCTTTCTATTGCGGATATTAGCCGCCCTCTTGGACAGCTTACGATGCTTCTCGGCTTCTAGCGAAGCTCTGCGAGGAGTAAACGATGAGCATCATTTTCTTGCGCCTGCCGGCGGTGAAAGCGCGGACAGGGCTTAAAGAGACGACGATCTATAAGGGCATCAGCGAGGGTACGTTCCCGCCGTCATTTCCATTGACCGAGCGATGCGTGGGCTGGCGAGAGGATCAGATTGCAGCATGGTGCAAGGCTAAAGCGGAGGGCCGCGCGATCCGCTTTGACTCGTCAGCGGCTCGGAGGCGCTAATGATCCCGGACAATGAACCGGTAGATATCGCCCGCTTAGAGCGGGCTGCCTATCGGACTGCACGAGCTATCGGCCGTCAAATCGAAGAGTTGCTTGCTAATACTCCGGGTGCAGCAATCGAGCATGCTATAGAGCGGCTTGCGTCGGATTTGCTCAAGGAAAAACCCTTAGTGGCCTTGATCGCAATGAACAGTGCGTGGGTCCGCTCAGCCTATCTTAATCTCCTAAAGAGGCAGAAAGCCGAGGATCGAGTCCGACTTAAGGGACGAGATTTGTGGCTTGATCGATTGACCGTCAATCTCGCTTCTAGCAAGCGAAAGAGACCAGCACCTTAATTCGAAAGGGGCGCATCGACCACCAAGATGCGCCCCGATCGCTTGCGATAGCGGCTCCGCCAAGAGCGCTATTGTCGCAGACAGCAAGGAAGGATGCTGCCGTGCCAAAAGCTTGCCATATAGCCGCCCTGGAAGCCACCCGCGCCGAAGACAGCCCGCCGACGCGGCGCGCTCGCCCGCAGAGAAGGCCGTCCAAGCCCCTTCGACAGCCGGATGTCCCTGATCACCTGCTCGGCTATCCAATCGCCTCCGACGGGCTTGGCTGCCCGATCCAGATCATCGATTTTCCGGATGCCTTCGCTATCTGGCTCCGCAGCGCCATGGAAGCCGCCGACATCGAGCATCTGCGCAGCCGATGCGCCGGCAAGCCGCGCATCGAAAATCGCAAGAGCCGGATCGACCCCGAACTGATCCAGCGCATAGTCCCTCGCCAGCCCTCTCGCGAAGCCATCGAATGGCTGGCGCGCCGCAACGATGTTCACTTCAATTATGCCGAGCTGGCCCGCGACCTGATCTATCAGAGCGCAGCAGAGCGCGACGCGGCTTTTCGCTTCCATCTGGCGCACGCGCTCCGGAAAGATCGGCGCGGCCAGCAGATGACGATCTGCCTCGGCCAAGATGGCCAGTCGACAGCCTACGACGCGAAGCGCTCGGCCAAGAGCCGGCTCCTCGCCTATCCCTGCATGTCAAAGATGGTGCCGAAGCAGCCAGCGCTCCATATCGAAGAGCGAGATCAAGGCCCCCAGATGCTGAAGCGGAAGGGGATCAGCCTCCGCGATCTGCTCAGCTTCGACCATCTGCGCTTCTGGAATGACACTCTGCACTATTACCGCATCCGAGATGTCGAAGGCCTTGGCCGCGCCTACCTCAACTATCTGGAGCGACAAAATCCCCTCCCAAGGAAGTCGCGAAGAAAGCCGCTCCTCAAGAAGATAACCGATCGCATCAGCATGAACATCGATAAGCGGACTGGCCATCTGCTGATCCGCACCCTCGGATACTTCAGCGCAGAGCAGATCAAGCTCGGCAAGAAAGAGCGCAAAGCCGGAATGAGCATGGAAGCGATGCCAGGGTACGAAGATATCTACGCCGCCATATCCATCCAGAATGTCTATGATCGGCTCAATCACCTCATTCCGCTGGATCGCTTCATGGAGCGCATCAGCGTCAATGCTAATTCCGAGATAATCCGCTATATGAGAGCCAGCGATCCAGAGCCGGCCGCCAAAACCTAGATCGTCGCCGGGCAATCCAGCGATATCGATACGCTAGTGCCGCGATCCAAGGTCCGGTAATTCGAGCCGCGGCCCCTAGCCGGGACAAAGGCTGCCAAGCGCCGAACCAGACCTGCCGGCTCTCCGCTGAAGCCGAGAATGCAGCTTAGCAAGGCGCTCAGGACGCCAGCGGCCATTACCCATAATCCGGAATTGAGCCAAACTAAAATGGCCAATTTTGATGCCAGATCGGACAAATCGAGCTGGATGAAATTGCAAGCGATTGCGCGATTTTGCTCCGAACACGCGGACCTCATCTCCGCCTAACCTAACGCGATTGCCTGCCTTTTAGAGGCGGGTTGCATCGATCCTGGGAGCTGACGCTAGCTCTACCCATGGCCCGCTGCCCATTAGCTCGCA
The DNA here is from genome assembly GCF_000379585.1 of Bradyrhizobium sp. WSM2793. Lineage (NCBI taxonomy): Bacteria > Pseudomonadati > Pseudomonadota > Alphaproteobacteria > Hyphomicrobiales > Nitrobacteraceae > Bradyrhizobium > Bradyrhizobium sp. WSM2793. Next base: position 10,557 of record NZ_KB902823.1, read on the forward strand.
GCGCAGACTGGGTAATTTGAGCAATGCTGAAGCGAGTGAAAGCGACCGGGAAGAAATCACCTGCATGCCTTCGTGCCAGCGGCGCGGATGGCCGGCAGTCATCGCGCATCAGCACGGGCCGCGATCTTCTGCCGAATGAAGATGGACGATCGCGATGGGCTCGCTTGCTCAAGGCAACCTATCGAGCGCTGATCGCGCATTGCGGCGGTGACGACGCCGTGACTGATCCGCAGCGCATCGCATGCCGGCGCATCGGCGCGCTGGAGGCGGAGCTTGTACATATCGAAGATCGGCTTGCTCGATTGCGGCGCTCGCGGAAAGAGCCGCCCCAGTCGCTTTTGCAGAGCTATGCTTCGCTGACGGCTCAGCAGCTTCGCCTGAGCAGAGAGATCGGATGGGATCGGCATTCGAAGCCGCTCAATGACGAGCCGCAGGATCTGAATAGCTATCTGGCGCGACGAGGCGCCGGTCATCGCAACGTCATCCTCGAGCATGAGGAGGCGGAGTGATGGGGGCAAAGATCATCCATCGCATCCGGCCGCATTATCCGCGCTATGTTACTCAAGCTTTCTTGCGGCGGCTGCGGACCGACTTCATTGAGCATCGCGTCAATGCCAAGGATCGCGGCATCGGCTTTCAACTGACCTTCTCGCAATGGCTGGAAATCTGGATCGCCAGCGGCAAGGTACGGAAGCGAGGTTGCCGACGCGGCCAATATGTAATGGCGAGGTATGGGGATCGCGGTCCCTATGCCATCGGCAATGTGAAGATCATTTCTGCCAGCGAGAACATCGCCGAAGCTCTGAGGGGTAAGCCTCGATCCCCGGAGACTCGCGCTCTGATCTCCCTCGCGATGCAGATGAGCTGGAGCCTCCGTCGAGCTGCGCAGCGTGCGGGAACCCCGCTATGAAGCGCTTTCGAGCCAGAAAGCGCCAGACGAGCTCGCCAGGGGCGGGCAAGGGTATCTCTATCCTCGACGCTATTCGTGACGCGCGGCTCTTCTGGCCTTGGTTTGCCAAGAAGCCGGAGAGCTGGGCGGCCTGGCTGGCTTTTCTGGCGGCGCTCTTTGCGCTGGAGATGACGCCGGCGCAATTGCAGCTCTACCGAAAATGTACGGGCCGCAAAAAGCCGCCGATATCGGTCGCCCGATATGCCTATCTGATCTGCGGGCGAAGGGCGGGGAAGTCTTTCGTTCTGGCGCTTGTCGCGACTTTCCTTGCTTGCTTCTTTGACTATCGGCCGTACCTGGCACCTGGCGAGCGCGGCACCATCATGATCGTCGCCTCAGATCGCAGGCAGGCACGCACGATCCTGAGGTATATACGCGCGCTGCTGAAGCAGGTGCCGCTGCTCGCTCGGATGATTGAGCGCGAGACGGCGGAAGGCTTCGATCTCGACAATCGGGTGACGATCGAAATCTCCACCGCATCCATGAAATCGGTGCGAGGCTATACGGTCGTCGCCGCTCTCCTGGACGAAGCCGCATTCTTTACGACTGATGAGGGCTCGGCTTCGCCGGATGCCGAGATCGTGAAGGCGATCAAGCCGGCGATGTCCACCATTCCGAATGCGATGCTGCTTCTCGCCAGCTCGCCCTATGCCAAGCGAGGCATCCTATACGAAGCTTATCGCGACCACTTCGGCAAGGACGGCGATCCGACGCTTGTATGGCAAGCAGATACTCGGACGATGAACCCAAGCGTGCCGCAATCGGAGATCGATGAAGCATATGCCGCTGATCCGGCGACCGCTTCGGCGGAATTCGGTGCGCAATTCCGCAACGACATTGAAAGCTACATCTCGCTTGATGCCATCCTTGCTTGTGTCTCTGAAGGTATCTACGAGCGGCCGGCTGAGAGGGGCGTCACCTATTCAGCTTTCTTGGACCCGGCCGGCGGATCGGGCCAGGATAGCTATACGCTGGCAATCGGCCACCGCGATGCTCCGACCGGCATGGCGATCGTGGATTGCATCCGCGAAGCCAAGCCGCCTTTCAGTCCCGAAGAGACGACCGCGGCATTTGCCGCGACTCTCAAGAGCTATGGGATCAAGAAAGTTCTGGGTGATCGCTTCGCGGGCGAGTGGGTCCGCGAGCCCTTGCGCAAGCATGGCATCAGTTATGATCCGAGCGCCAAAGCGAAGAGCGACCTCTATCGGGACGTGCTGCCGCTGATCAATAGCCGCAAGATCGACTTCCTCGACCATAAGCGAATGATCCAGCAATTCGTCGGCTTGGAGATGCGCACTTCCCGCGCCGGCAAACCAAGCATCGACCACGCTCCTAATCAGCACGACGACCTCAGCAATGCCGTCGCCGGCTTGATCGCGAACATCGGCGTCCGGCGATATCGCTACGACAGTTCGATGAGCTGGGTCGGCACCGGCCATGTTGACGATACCGAAACTTTCCGAGCCGGGCGGATCACCCGGTATCTCTTCTCAGGAGGATTGATCAGATGAAGAGCGAAGTTTTCGACAAGGACGGCAAGCGGATTACGCTGGCCGGCAATGTAATTCCGGATGGTGCGACCGTCCGGGTGCCTCAGATGGTCATGGACGCTGCGCCGGCCGGGCTGCACCGCCCCGGATCGCTGCCGCTGGCGGATGCTGACCGGGATGCTCGGCAGGCCGCCTATGAAGACCGCAAGCGGAGCTTGTCAGATCGGTGGCGGCACCCGGCGCCTGCTCAGCCGCCCGCCGGCGCCAAAGCGCCCCAGACGACGCCGCCAGCACCCGTAGCGGGGGCCTCTGACGCCGATATCGCCTATCAGGCTCGATGCGCGGCGCTTGAGCAGGCCTGGCGGAGGACCTGACATGCTGCAATTGCCAACCCTGGCTCAGGTAAAGCTGGACCGGCTCGACACGCGCGCTATGGAGCTGCATGACGCCGTCGGCTCGGTCGCGCGCCGAGCTTCCGAGCTCTCCAGAGCGCGTAGCACGGCTCCCGCATCCGAGCTGGCGTCGATGGATCAAGAGCTGACGCGTCTTCAAGGTCGGCTCAGCGATCTTCAAGAGCAGCATCGAAATCTGGCGAACCTCGTCTCCAACATCAAGCATTGGCTTTCGCGCGCAAGCGGGGCCTATGAGATGGCAAAGCCGAGCCGCGCCACGTCTGAGGCGACGAAGATGACCCCGGCGCAAGCCGTGTCGAACCTGCGAGCTCAGATCAAGGCGCTCGCCGCTGAGCGCTTGCGGGTACTACAAGCGGCGCTCCCCGCCGCCGACATCAAGAAGCTGGCATCCGCTTATGTTGCGGCTCAGCGCGAACGCGGCCGGCCGAAGCTCACCTTTGATCATGGGCGGCCTTTCCAAGCCCAATTCGACACCCCGGTTGAGGGCGCCTGGACGGCAAAGCTGGATATCGGCGCTGCGCTCGCGTGGCTCGACCCCGACGCTTTTGAGAAGCGGCTGCATGAAGACATCGACAGGCTGCCGCAGCCGGCGCTTGCGTTGTCGGCAGATGAGCGCGCGGCCAAGCTGCTGGAGCTAGAGGCGGAGCTGCTTGCCCGCGAGCGGGACGAGGAAGCCCTGATTGAACTCGCCGATGAGCAGGGAGCAGCCATCGCTCGCAGGCTGGACGCGGACCCGCGAGCCGTACTCGGCATCGCGATAGCCCGCGCTAAGAAAACGAAGCCGGGGCGCGTCAGAGCCGCTTAACGAATACCCTCCCGATTGTCGGTCTCGGGAGGGCATGCCGGCTGGTCCTTAGTCTTTCATTCCAGCCGGGGCGCGCAGTGTGCAGGTCGTGCCATTCAACAACAGCACACAGCTTGCGGCCCCTTTTCCTTTCCGGGCGCGGCAGGCAAAGCGAGCCGCCGCTCCCCTTGTCCCGCATCCCGGCGGCGGCTCGCTTCATGTTCCAAAATTGGAACAGAAGTATTAGAAAAATACTACAAAGATATTGCAACAACACTCCGAGTGTGTTGTTATCTATCCATCGAAGCGTATTTGATGGAGGAATTTAATGACCGACGAAGTTGTGGTGGTTTTCACGGCAAAGAGCGTAGAGCGAATTCTCGATGAGAACGGGACCTCCTCGTGGCGAATGGATCGAAACCATGCCCGGCAATGCCGCTACGCCGTATGCACGCGCAATGCGCATGCCGATTGGGTGGAGGGAAGCGAGCAGCACCACACCGCGTTCTTGATCGGCAAGATCAAGGACGTGGTCCCCTCCGGGGACAATGGCCGCTATCTCGTGCAATTCAGCGAGTACGCAATCATCAACGTCCCCGATGCGTGGAATGGCGGGCGCAATCCGGTCAGCTATAGCTCATTGGCTGATTTGGGCATCGACCCCTCTCAGCTCGATTGGCAGCCGATGCCGCAAGGACCGCACGGATCAGCGCGCGTGCCCGCCACGCCGGAAAACCCGTCGCCTGCCGGCGGCGCCATCCGCGGCTTAACAATGGCGGAAGCAAAGGCCGGATTGGCGCTCACTTTCGGCGTCCGACCGGAAGCGATCGAGATCACGATCAGGGGCTGATTTCTGCGCTGCTGCTTCGCACCTCGAAGCAGCAGCCTTGCCCAAGCGCTAGTGTGAAAGCTTCTCTAGCCGCTCGCGTAAATCGATCAATTGCCCTTCGGGCAATTTACTTGCGACCGCTGCGAGAAGGCGGACGAGAACATCATCATCATCTGCGTCATCTACCGCCTGCAACACCCGCGGCCCGAAGCGACGCCGGATGCCGAGACTCAGATTGATACGAGCCAGAGTACTCGGGACCTTTTTGTATTTCGCGAGAAAAGCGACCAGGCCGGCATGAAGCTCGGAATGCGACGCGCTGGCCGGGCCCGCGACAGAGAACCATTGCTGTAACTGCGCCTCGGTGCGGCGACCATCAGCAGTGTCGGCCTCCTTCAAGTATTTCTCCGCATCGATGTCCTGATAGCCAATGAACTTTGATGGGCCGAAGTGCCATTCACCATCCGCGTCTTTGTCAGCGTACCAAGCGCGCGCATAGGGGAGTCTGCTCTGGAGATCGACGCTTTTTGCGACTTCGGCTTCGAACCTTCGGATATTCGCCAGCGCCTGGGCTGGGCTGGATACGATTACAAGCATGGGCGCTCCTGCAATTTGCGCATCTTATTCACGAACTAGATGAATAAAATGCACAAGATGAGCAAAGTCAAGCGCTCGACTCTTTGTTCTTGTTATGTTCTAGTATCTGGCGTGGGCAAAGAGCGGATGGCGAGCTGGCGCATGTACTCAAGGAAGCAAATCGACGCGCTGGCCGAGCGCGCAGCGCCCCAGCCGACGGCGTCGGCGCCCGGTCCGGCCCCCTCGGACCCAATCCCCGATGCCCTATGGCAATCCCTGCTGGACGATCCGCGCGCGGCCGGCAAGCCCAAGGTGCCGATCCAGCAATGCCGGCTCGCTGATATCCACCGGCATATACTCCGCGTCGAATGCTCGCGCTGCTCTCGCATTGTCGAGATGCAGAAGGCCGAAGCCATCCGCTATTTCGGGGCTGATGCGATTTGGAAGAATGTCGGCCAGCGATTGCTGGATCAGACTTGCACCAATCGGACTGGCCGGCATGAAGAGGACGGCTGCTGGCCGAATTGGATGGAGGGCAGCTAGTCAGAAGGGAATGTCATCGTCCATCTCTGATCGCTTGTGTTCAATCTGCTTTGGCTTGGGCGGAGCTGGTAGCTGAGGCTTGTCCTCTTTTTTCTTTGCTATGCCAAAGACCCGAGCGACGGCATCCAGTAGGTCGAGAATTTTGCTGCGCTCGATTATTTCGCCCGTCGCTTCTGCCGTCTCGATCGCGAGAGCCGCATAGGCATCGTATCTGGTCCGGCTCCGGTCGATCTCATTCTCAAGATCGTGAAGCTTGGCAAGCAGCGACTCTCGCTTGCGCTCTTCCAGTTCAAGTTTGAGAAAGAGATCGCGGACCTGCCCAAGCAGATGATGTAATTTCGATTTGGCGGCTGCATCGAACCGCACGGAATAACCCTGGAGCCGACGGCCATGCCGGATCTCAAGCCGGGTCGTGTAGTGCTTCACCCGCTTGCTGAAATTCTGGTAGGTGTGGAAGTCCACATCTTGGATAGCGGGCGTCTCTTTATCGAAGGCTGCCTCGACGAGCTCCAATTCCTCAGCCGCCCCCAGCACCTGCGCGATGTAATCGGTGTAGTAGATGCCGAGGTTTTCGTTCTCGTGGGCCTTGCTGACGGCATCCTCGCATTCGCGCCGATAGCGATCCTCCAACATCAAAAAGGCCTCTTCTGGATCGGCCGGCAAGTCCAAATACTTATATTCCATAAGCAATGCCTTTTGTACGAGGCCGTCAAAAATCATTGAGTCGCGGATCGAAATCTACCTGCGGCGGTGCAATTGTCCCCTCTTTGTTCGCCGGTATTTTTACGGGGTTGTGATTTTTCCCGACTCTACCATTTGTTGACCCATCCGTTGGCGATGACCCGGCGACCGCGGCGCGCTTTAGTCGCTTAGGCGATCAGGCGTTACGCTTTCGAAGCACTTCGCGGCCTTAGGGCTACGAGGGACTCTTCTCGGTTGTCGGCTCCATGGAAATGGTGTCGCTGGTTAGCCGACGGGGTAACGATTGGAGACGCCGTATGAGCAAGTTCATTGCACGTATGGCGCGTCTTATCCGCGAGATCGCAGTCTTTTTGGTTCCGGTACTAACCGTCATCAAGCTACTGATTGAAATCGCGGATAAGGCCGCCAACTGCAATGCTCTTAAACTTCGAACTCAAGTACCGAACCCGAGGCAAGTGGATTTTCGTACCGACTGATCAATGCGAGCGCAAAGGGCGCCGCATCATTCAATACTTTTCGCGCTTCAAATTTCCAGATTACTTCTATCACTACCAACCCGGCGGTCACATCGCCGCGCTGCATGCTCATCTTCAGCATAAGCTCTTCTTCAAAATCGATATCCAGAATTTTTACTATTCTATCGCGCGGATGCGAGTCACGCGCGCGCTCCGATCTCACGCTTACCCCGGGGCCAACACGCTCGCGAAGTGGTCGACCGTACGAAATCCCTACGGGGGACCGCTCGCCCACGTCCTACCTATCGGATTTGTCCAATCTCCGCTCCTCGCAAGCCTGGTCCTAATGAAATCGCCGGTCGCCGAGGCAATTGAGCGGGCGAGGAAGAGTGGCGTCACCATTTCCGTCTACATGGACGATTTCATCGGATCGCATGACGATGAAGCCACCCTGCAGGCAGCCTACGCGGACATCCGAGACGCCTCGGTGAGGGCAGGCCTCCTTCCCAATCCAGCAAAGCTAGTTGCACCTACTGCAGCAATCACTGCCTTCAACTGCGATTTGAGCTTTGGGGCGGCGAATGTCAGCATTGATCGAGTGGCAAAATATGACGCTCGTGCAGATCGGAGCGCGCATTCAGATGCCGCCTTCGCCCAGTACAGGTCTCGAGTCGCGGCAGCGAACCATTCACCAGAAGCGGTCGCGGATGCCTCCTAGCTGGCCGGGCCCTGTGTATAAGTGCACAGAAAGGGAACAAGACTCCTGACAAGCCACTATTCGTGGTACCTATAGCGAGTCGGCACGGACACCGATTGCCAGCTTCAAGCCTTCCGATCCCTGATACGGGCGGGGCGCAGGAAGCGCTTCCGAGGCGGCGAGGACTTCCCTCGCTTTGGCAAAGGGAGAACGCCCAATGTGGCCTTCTTGTCCAGTGCAGATGCCGGTGCCGGTTCGGGCTTACGTCCGCTTCCGCTTCGGCAGGTGGGAGAGCGTAATTGCTCACTGCCGAGGTCTGCCCCGCCGGTGACACGGCAAAGGCAGACCCACTAGCGTAGCGTAAAAGTTCTCACCTTGGGGGTGGCTTCGGCCACCCTCTTTTTTGCGAGCTAAGAATATTCGCTGGACACTGTAAAGAGTCAGATTTTCTCTTTTTGAGTTGTAGGCCGCTTTTTCCCGCGCCGGCGGGCGATAGGCGCCGGCTATTATCAGATCGAGTTCTGAGATCGCGAATTGCCTCTCTTTGAGGAGGCATCTCTTCTATCCCAGATCATCGATCGTGACATTCCCGCGTTAGAAGTAAAAATCTGTCCGGCAATCGATAAAGCGTGCGTGCCCATAACGTTACCCATGCTCATCCCCTGGAATGCACTGGGCCTCTCCGATCTCCAGCGGGCCTCGGCTTTACCTAACCAATTGATCCGCAGCGCTAAAGCGGGGCTTTACGAGCCTTCTCGGCCTTTATCCGCATGGACACTCTCTCCGCCATAACGCTGCTGTCCGGCCCGAAGAGATGGGTAACGGATCGTACCTAAGAGATGGGTGACAACCTCGTGCCGAACGGGTTGTCGAGGGGTTGCAGGGTCTTCTGCTCCAGGTCGAAATATCCAAGATCATAGTGCATGAAGCTGACGAGCCAAATGCCCTCGTCGACCTCCTTGATGCCGAGCTTCTGGCCGGCCAAGACAAGGGAGATATTGATTCTCTTACGGTGAAGGCAGAGACGCCCGCAGGAGGTGACGACGACGTCGCGATCGTGAAAGGGATAGGCCAATTCCGGCAAGCCC